>JAQGOV010000309.1 GCA_028293425.1 Verrucomicrobiales bacterium | reverse complement strand
TGCGGATGCACCGCCGGCATCTGGGCAGTAAAAATAGTGTCGAAAGTCCCCAGAATATTCAGTTTTCCCTGATAATCCGTGGCCGCATCGCACAGCACCGCAACTTGTATTTCCATAAGGTAGGAAGAGCCTAGCCGAGCCGCCTGCAAACGCCAGCCTGTTTCTTTTTCTTCAACACCGGAGTCCCCTCTGCTACGTTGCGGCTTATTATGTTGCGCCGCACTTTAAGAACGTGCCTCGTTCCCGGGATTCTGTTAGCCGCTTGCAGTGTCATGGCCGATGATTGGCCTCGGTGGCGTGGTCCGACCCTGACTGGCATTTCGGCCGAAAAAGGGTGGTCGAGCCAATGGCCGGCAGGAGGGCTGAAGACGTTGTGGAAGGTTGCGGTGGGAACAGGTTTCTCCAGCATGTCCGTGGCGAAAGGGCGCGTTTACGCAATGGGTTATGGAGACGAGAAGGACACGGTTTATTGCCTAGCCGCCGCGGATGGCAAGATCGTGTGGCAACATGCGTATGATTCAGATCTCGGGGACAAGTATTTCGAAGGTGGACCCACTTCCACGCCCGCGGTCGATGACGGCTCCGTGTATGCCTTGAGCCGTTGGGGAGATGTTTTTTGCTTTGAAGCAGCGACCGGCAAAGTTCGCTGGTCCAAAAATGTGCAGAAGGAAAAGGGCGTGCGCATTCCCGGGTGGGGATTTGCGGGGTCGCCGCTGGTGCATGAGAACCTGCTGTTGCTCAATGTCGGTGAGGCTGGAATGGCGCTTGATAAGAACAATGGGAAAGTGGTTTGGTCTTCGTCCAACAAGGACTCGGGTTATTCCACGCCGGTTCCATTTACGCGCGGCAAGGACTCCCTGGCTGTGTTCAGTTCGGGCAAATCATTCGTGGCGGTGAACCTTCAAACGGGTAAGGAAGTCTGGAGCTTGCCGTGGACAACCCAATACGGGGTAAATGCCGCCGACCCCATTTTGAAGGATGATTACGTTTTTGTCTCCTCTGGGTACGGCAAAGGCGCGGCGTTGTGGAAATTGGGCGAGGGTGAGCCAAAAGTGGTGTGGCAGAACAAGGAACTCCGCAATCAAATGAACCCGAGCGTGCTGGTGAACGGGTTTTTATTTGGGGTGGATGGTGATGCTGGCTCGAAGCCGTCCTTGAAGTGCGTTGATTTTATGACCGGCACCGTGAAATGGGCTGAGCCAAAGGTTGGCTCCGGTTCAGTAACCGTGGCGGATAACAAGTTGATCGTGCTGAGCGATAAAGGCGAACTGATGATTGCGGAAGCATCTCCGGCGGGTTTCAAACCTGTCGCCCGGGCACAGGTATTGGGAGGAAAATGCTGGACGGTGCCCGTGCTGGCCAACGGCAGGATTTACTGCCGCAATGTGGCCGGAGACTTAGTGTGCGTGGATGTGTCGAGTCAGCAATCCAGCGTTAAAAACTGAGCTGGGTGCGAGAGGGCCCCTTGCAAATTCGCATTTTCAAACAGCAGCGTATTTGTTTTCATTTGAGCTTATGAACCTGACCCGTCGTCATTTTATCAAGGGTGCTGCCGCGGCCGCCGTTTCTTTCAATGCTGTACCGCTGATTAGCGCGGCACCAGGTCGGAAATATCGCACCGCTTTGCTTGGCTCTGGCTGGTGGGGGATGAACATTCTTCGCGAAGCGATGGGGTCCGGGCAATGCAAGGTCGTGGCGTTATGTGATGTCGATCCTCAAGCGCTGAGCGTTGCGGCCGAGCGCACGCGCGAGCTTTCCGGGGATGAGCCAAAGAAATACAAAGATTTCCGCGACCTGCTGGAGAAGGAGAAACCGGAGGTTGTGATCATCGCAACGCCAGACCATTGGCACGCCCTGATGACGATTGCGGCTGTCAAGGCAGGTGCGCACGTGTTCGTGGAAAAGCCAACCGGGCACACAGTTAACGAAAGCCGGGCCATGGTGAGCGCGGCGAAGGCGACTGGCCGGGTCATACAAGTGGGCCTGCACCGCCGGGTAGGGCCGCATTTTGTTTCGGGCATGAAATTCCTAAAAGAAGGTGGTGCTGGCACCATCGGGATGGTCCGCGCATTTGTGCATAGCGGAGGAGGCAAGGAACGTCCGTCGCCGAACAGCGACGCTCCGGAGGGAATGGATTGGGATTTGTATTGTGGTCCTGCGCCATTGAGACCGTTCAATACAAAAATTCACCCGGGCGGCTGGCGGAACTTTCTCGGCTTCGCGAACGGCACGCTGGGAGACTGGGGTGTGCATTGGTTGGATCAAATCCTCCGCTTCACCGATGAGAAATATCCGAAGACCATTTATTCGACCGGCGGCAGGCCGGTTCAAGGTCCGGCGGTGTTGACCGAAAAGGAGCAAACATCCGACGCTCCGGATTCGCAAGTTGCGGTTTATCAATTTGAGTCCTTCACCGCCACCTGGGAGCATCGGAAATTTGCGGCGAACAGAGCCGAGAAGAGTTCAGTGGGATGTTATTTTTACGGAACCAAAGGCACGTTTCACATGGGCTGGAGAGATGGCTGGAGCTTTTATCCGGCAAATGACAAAGACAAGGTTATGCACCAGGCGGCTGAAATCCAGGAGCCCGATGGGCATAACCTCAAGCTGCTATGGCAGGACTTTATGGAAAGCATCGCGAACGGAACTTCCCCCGCAGCGAACGTGGAACTGGCGCATCGAGCCTCGACTATGAGCCTGCTTGGGATGCTCTCGTTGAAAGCGGGACGAAGCATTCAATGGGACGGTGAAAAGGAGCAAATTGTAGGCGACCCTGAGGCAAATCGCCTCCTCAGCCGGTCCTATCGAGGACCTTGGGAATATCCAAAGGTATAAATTCCAGCGTGACTTCCATTACAATTCATGGCACATACCCCGGACATTATTGAGTTAAATATGAAAACTGTCGTTTTAACTTGCCTGCTAACTTTGGCTCTGGGTGTCAGCATTGGCTGCACGCAATCCATTAAAATCGAAGACAAAACCCCCAAGGCGGAAAAGCCGAAGGAAGAAAAATCGGACGCGAAGGAGACTAAAAGTGTGAATACCAACGAAGTTGCCGTGATCAAGACGGCCTACGGGGAAATGGTCGTTGAATTCTGGCCAGACGTAGCGCCCAAAACCGTGGAAAATTTTAAGAAGCTGGCGAAGAGCGGCTTCTACGATGGAACAGCTTTCCATCGTATTGTGAAGGGCTTCATGATCCAGGGCGGCGATCCCCTGACCAAGGATGCTTCCAAGGAAGCGATGTGGGGAACCGGTGATCCCGGCTATAAGATCAATGCTGAGTTCAACACCAAAGCGCATCAGCGCGGAGTGCTTTCAATGGCGCGCTCCAATGACCCGAACTCGGCAGGCAGCCAGTTCTTTGTTTGCCTGGGGGACGCATCGTTCCTGGACAATAAATACACAGCTTTTGGCAAGGTGATCAAAGGCGACGACGTGCTGGGCAAGATAGGCGACGTGGAAACTACCATGAGCCGCGGTGGTGAGAAGAGTAAACCGGTTCAACGCCAAGGCGTTGAGAGCATTAAGATTGTTCCCGCCGACCAGGTTAAGTAACTTATATTTGCAGGCGCGGGCGGCGTAGCGCTGCCCGCGCTTTTTCTTTTGTGAAGCCCGAGGAAATCGCTCCTATCCTGGTCTCGATGGGCTGTCCCCAAGAGAAATCCCTCGAGATGGCGGCTCAATTGGACAAACGGGCTCAGCAGATGGTTGAACAAAAGGGCACCAGTTATGAGCAGGCACTGGCTCACCTCCTTTCGCTAATGAAGCAAGGCTGGGCGGCGAAGGAAAAGGGTTGGACCTGATCCCGAGCTCCACGTTACTTTCCCGGGAATAATTTATGATTCGCCCCTGGCAAACGGTTGAAACCAAACAGCTTGGGAACTTTCACATCTTCAAGTTGCGCTCGGATCGGAAAATTTCTCCCCGCAACGGGCTCCCGCACGACTTCTTTGTAATCGACTGCGTGGATTGGGTGAATGTGATTGCGGTGACACCAGAAAAACAGTTGGTGATGGTGGAGCAATTTCGGCATGGTTCAGGCACAGTGGAGTTGGAAATCCCTGGGGGCACCACGGACGCGACAGATGCGGATCCAGTTGCCACAGGAGTGAGGGAACTCCGGGAAGAGACCGGTTACGAAGGGGAGAATCCGCGTCAAATCGGGCAGATTTTTCCAAACCCGGCCATCATGAGCAACAACTGCTACACTGTGCTGGTTGAGAACTGCCGGATCAAGCACTCGACTGAACTGGACAGCGGGGAGGACCTCGTGACCCATTTGGTGCCAATCAGTGACATTCCGGGGCTTATTGCATCGGGAAAAATCCGTCATTCCCTGGTGGTGGTGGCACTCTATCATTTTGAACTGTTGCGGCGTTCCTGATGGACAAAAAAAGCAGGGCGAGGTTTCCCACGCCCTGCTATTTAGCCCAACAGGTAATCCTCCTTTGGGCGGATACGCCCATTTTCCCTAATGACCACTCAACAGACGTTCCGGTTACAGGAATTTCGAGTGTCTGCGACTTGGTTTACTCGTAAACCTCATACACCATTCCATCGAGGACGAACTGCACGTTCTGCCCAAGAGATAACCAGTTCACTGCCTTCGGATACTTTTGAACGAGGTCAAAATATTCGGGTGATCCAAATTGCAGCCTGACTTTCTTTGCCTTCGCATTTTTTTGCACCTCGGAGTCCATCCACTGGCCGTTCTTCGCGTAGAAGGTTTTGCCGCCAGCAAACTGGGCGACTTGTTCCATTTCCTCAGCCTGCTTTTTGGCGGGTGTTTTGTAATCGGCAGGGCTGGAAGAATAAACAGGTGAAGTTCCTCCGCCGATGCCCGCTGCTCCAGGGCTGGTAGGCACCGGGCTCGGGCTTGGCATGCTGGATGACGGCATAGGCCTGTTTATGGCCAAACCACGGTAAGCCTCTTCGCGGCCCAGTTTAACGGCGTCGGATGCGGATTGCGCGGATTTCAGGCTGTAGGAAGATCTGGCGCCAGCTACGGCTTCGTCCCCGTCTTTTTGTTGGCGAAAGTTGCCATATTGCGCGGACAATTGCCGTCGCCCGAACACTCCCTCACCTTCGGGTAACGTCCGCATTGCGGTCGGAACCCCACGGGTTGTCTCATCTTCGAGGATCAGGTATGCCGTATAGGGTGTGACCACATTGTATTTGCGCGCCAGTTCGGTAACTTCGTCCTTCAATTCCTTGCTCTCGCCATGGAGGCGAATCTCATCCAATAAGTATCCCACGCGGCGGGTGGCCCAAAGCCGAGGAATAAACTCATGTTCATTTGCCTCCTCCGGAAATTTGAGGTCGTAAGCGAACTTCTTTTTCTCGCCATTGACCATGCCTTCGATTTGAACGGCCCCGTCGCCTTTTCCGGAGTAACGGCCGGCCAGTACCATCTGTTCACCTTTAAAGAGGTCTGGCATGGGAGAAGGGTATAGTTTCGTTACGCGCACCTCACCGGGAAACGTAATCTGCGGATTGGCCAGAACTGGTTCGTTGATTTTGGTGTAGAAATTCGAAACCTTGACCTCGATGTCTTCCTCCCCCAGCACATACTGACTGAAAGCCTTGGTCTCCTCAGCAATCTGGTCCAGCAAATGGGTGTTCACATCTGTGCCAATTCCAAAACAGAAAATACGGGTATTGGCGTTGTTCTCACGCTGGACTCCTTTTAAAATCAAGTTCTCGTCCGTATTGCCCACCGTGGGGCGTCCGTCGGTCAGGAAGATAACGACAAATGGCCTATCGCCCTTTTGTGGTCGCATCGATAATGCTTTTTTTAATGCGTCGTCAATTGCTGTTCCGCCGATTGGCCTCAGGTCTTTGATGAAGGTGCGGGCGCGGTCACGGTTATGGGCATCGGCATCCACCAATTTGTTGAACAGGGGTTCCGCTTCGGTGGAAAACCGGATGACTTCGAATTGATCCTTTTCGTTTAGATTCTCCACGCAAAAGAGCAGGGCTTTCCTGGCTTGTTCGAGCTTCGCCCCGGCCATGGAACCAGAAGTATCGAGCACAAAAGCCACATCCTTTGGAATAACCTTCGTTTCCTTCGCTTCTGCGCCAGGGGACGCCAGCAGCAGGAAGTAGCCATCCTCACCCGCCGTTTTATAAGTCATCAGATTGACCCCGAGATCGGATTTTTCGGTCGCGTAGAAAAGTTGGAAGTCGCTGTCTGGCTTCATGTCCGCCGATTCAAATCCGACGGTGGCCTTTCGAGTTCCGTCGCGTTTCACTTCAATTTTATGGCTGGGAGAATACACGGATTTGAGTGGCTGCCTGGTTTCCAGGTCAACCTTGACGCTGACATTTCGCAGCGGTTTGGCGGAAAACTTCTCCGTGTTTAAGGGGAAAGTGAGATTCACGAGGCCGTTATCCGCCTTGAGCACCTGCGAATATCGCAAGGTGATGCGTTTTTTGGAGTTGGGCTCGACGGGGAAGATTCGAACCTTGAACAAGTCTCTTCCTGCATATTCGAGAAGGGCCGGGTCCTTCAATCTCCGCACGATATCTTCGTAAATGCCTTTTGCCTTCTCCGAGGCCATCAGTTCCGCTTCGACAGGCTTTCCGTTGATCTCCATAGTGAACTTGTCGATGTGAGCGCCTTTAGGCACCGGGAACAGGAAAGTCCCCTCCAGTTGACGCGGATTCGGATTATAAAATTCTTCCTCCACCTTCGTCACGGCGAGCTGGTCAGTGACTTTGATGGTGGCCTGGACATGGTCGATTTCCAAGGGTGCCCAAACAGGCTGAGGCGGAGGCATGGGACGAGGGCGGGGGATGGGCGGAGCAAAAGGGGGCGGCGGCGGATTTGGGCGCCAAAAATCATCCTCATGAATAATGATAATGCCAGCGCCGGGACTCCTCAGGGATCCGGCAACCAGGAGCAAAATGACCCAGAACCAGCTCTTCATATAAAGAGTTGGACGGGGAGCAGGCAAAATTGCTCCGGGTACCTGCTCAGAGTCTGCTGCGAATCCGAAAAACGGTGGAGTACCCGTAGGATTCCTGATCGGTCGGTTATCGCAGCCCAGCCTTGCCATGCAGGCCTTGGACTTCCTCAAGTTTGAGCGCTCTGCCGTAGAAGGCAAAATCGCTGAGTGAGACGGCTAAATGCTCGTTGCCAATAAAAAGAGGGTTGCCGCCGAGCGCGAGGTGTTTTGACGTGCTCTGAATCTGTTCCGGAACCGTAGCGGAACTTCGTTCGGTTCCATCCAGGTAAAGTGTCAAACGGCTCCCTTCCTTCAGAGCTACAGCATGGTACCATTGATTTGTGTTGATCGGCACTCCCTGTGTGGAGTAGGCGGAACCTGCTTCGATTCGAGCAAAAAGTTTGCCGTTATCCACGACCAAGCGCAAAGGATCGTCACTGCCGCGGGACCAGCCACTGATTACCTGGCCGAGGCGATTGCGAGGGAGTTGCTCGATTCGAAACCAAATTGAGACGCTATAGTCATCCGCAGGCCACTCTCCGATTGTGTAGACGACCTTCTGGTTGATACCGTTTACTTGAACGCACTTGCCACCATCCTCCCATTCAATTGGGCGCCACTCAGCACTCTCTTTCCACGTCCCAACTTTGGCAACGGGAGAGCCGTGGAGGCTGGCCAGGATAAGCTCCCCGTTCGGACCGATTGGCTGCGCGTCCGGCAGCTTGGCATTTGAAACAGGCATTCGCGGATTCACTCGGAAGCGTGCTGCGAGAGCTGACTCAGGCGTGTTTGCCGAGCGATTAGTTTCAACGACTCGCCAGTAGTACCATTTGTCCGCCTTAAATTGTTCATCGATTGCGACGAGAATTCCTTCGTTGGCCGCTGCGATCGTTCTTACAGGTTTGCTGAAGTCATCTTCGTATTCGCTGAACTGCAACTGGCATTGTCTGTCCATTCCCACCCGTGCTTTTTTATACCGGAACAAAACGGTTCCGCGCGCAACGATGGCTCCATCGCGCGGCGATTGTGTCATGGCCTGAAGAGCATTTGCGTTGGTGGCGGGCAGCCAAGATTTATAGCGAGTGCCCGTGGCGCCAGCACTCGCGAAATCACAAAGAAAAAGATTTGTGTTCTCGTCTTGAACGCTGATTAACAAGACCGGAGCCATACTGGTGCGCGTGGATTGCTTTTGGTCGCGAGGTAACGCTGCCGTTTTTAGTTTATCAAGGTTAAGAATTGGCAATGTTTTCTCCTCATGGTCCGGATCAAAACGTTGGTCCCAGGCCAAGAGGAGCGGACCACGATAGACGGAAACCTTGCCACGAGCCTCCTTATCGCCTGGAACCGCCCGCAATCCAAAATCCAGTTTCACTAACAGCGTGTCCCCCTTTTTCCAGGAGCGCCGCACTTTCAGGAAGGTTCCCGCGGCAGGCATTGGAAGTTCTTTGCCGTTGAGCAGTGCGGTGGTTGCTTTGGACCATTGTGGCACTCGCAGATGGATAGTAAATTCTTCCGTTTTCTCAGGTTCGATGGTGAGAGTGACTTCAGACTCGACGGGATAATTTCCAGTGATGTGCAGCTTAACTTTATTGCCGCTGGCCAGCCTCGCTTCCGCGGTGCTCGGCCCCAACCAGTTCTGCACGAGGCCATCATCAGCTCTCATGGTGGCCCATTCGGAAAGCATGCCCCAGCCTCTTGGTCCGTTGACTGAGCAACAATTTAGTTCGGCAGTTCCAGGACGCGCTTGAAAAACGATTTCATGAGCAGATGCCTGGCGTACGCCATCCATGGGCGTGCTGTAGGTGCACCAGCGTCCGCTGGGATGCTGCGCGCCTGCCCAGGCGTTCAAAGTGGCTAATTCCAAGCGGTCCGCGACTCGTGGGTCGCCGGTCAGTTTGAGCATGTCCACACTCAGGCACATCCAGGCAATGGTGCAGCAGGTTTCAATGGCGGTTGGGGCGTAAGGATTGCCGGTGGCCTGTTCTCCGGAGGAGAAACCTCCTGTATTCCGTGTGTCGAAACGGGCGATGCTCCGCCAATGGTGCTCAAAAGCCTGACGATAACGGGCATCGTGTTGGATTTGATAAAACTCAACCAGGGCTTGCAGGTCGTGGAGGCTTTCCCAGCGAGGACGCGGGCTCTGGTAGAATTCCACCCCCTCCAAGCCTTTTTGCAGGTAGTCGCCGCCGCGCTCCCAGTCCTTTTCGATCTCATTCATCATCCTGAGGTAGCGCGGTTCCTTGGTGATGCGGTAGAGCCAGCCCAGGCTGTGACTTATAGCGAGGTTCATCTCGTCGGATCCCGCATCGATGACGCGGCGTCCAGAATCCAGGTAGGTGGCACAAACCAGGTCAGCGGCCTTCCTGGCGCAATCCAGCGCTGCTTTCTCACCGGTTGCCTCGTGCCACATGAGCAGTCCCAGCATGCAATGGTAGTGGCCCCACAAGTCCCAATTCCCGCGAAGCCGCTCGGCCTTCGGAAAGGGGCCCAAGTAACCGTCATCCGCTTGCGTAGAAATGAGTTCATGGATGACTTCCGCCACTGTTCTTTTTAGTTCGGGGTTCTCGGTCATTCGAAGGGTCTGAATACCTGAGATCAGGTACTTGCCCACGAATTCACCGGCCCAGGGCACCAGGTTTGGCTTCGGGTCACGGTCACGAACACGAAACATTTCCAGCATGCCTGGATTGGCGTGTGGAGTGGGAAGCAGCCAACGGTCGACCATGGCTTGGATGCGTTCGCCCACAAAACCATTAAATGAAAAATGAATTGATGGATCCGGAAAGAATTGGAAGGGAGCTGCGGTCGAAGCTTGGTTCTCGTCCGCTGGTGCCTGGGCAGGGGCATTCTGAGCCAGCAGGCAAACGACGCACCACGGGAACAGGACTTTTGGGAATTTGGCCATTAAGGCTTCAGACGCATTGCCTGGGGCAGCAATTCGATCGGAAGCCTGTCCTTGCCGCTTAGCGCCGGACCTTGGCTGCCGGGGCAGTGTCAGCCTTGGTGATGGTGCTACCAGCAGTCGTGGCCGGAGTAGCAGGGCTCAATGCTGCGAAACCTTTGTTGATCAATTCGGCCGCCTTCGCGTCGCGCACCCTGCGGTCCAAGCTGTCCAAAATTACAACCACGACCCGTTGGCCATTGCGGTAAGCAGTGGCTTCGATTGAATAACCGGCTGAGGCGATGTAACCGGTTTTTAATCCGTCGCAGCCATTCAGGGTTCCAAGCAAATGGTTGTGGTTGCGCATCACAACAGTCTTGTTGCCGGCATTTGGCCGAAATGGACGTTCTTTCGTCGATGTGTAACGGAGAGCGTCGGGGTGTTTCAGCACCTCGAGGCAGAGACGCGCAAAATCACGAGCCGTGGTCACGTCGTAGACCTGGCCCATTTTTTTATCGGGAGGCAGACCGTGCACGGAACTAAACACAGTGTTATTCATGCCCAATTCCTTGGCCCGTTGGTTCATCAAGACGACAAAGGCCTCGGTCGACCCAGCGACCTTTTCAGCCAGGGCCACTGCCGAGTCGTTGGCAGACTGCACCATCAAGGCGTAAAGCAGTTCATCGACGGTGAAGACTTCCTTGTCCGCCAGCCACACCTGCGAGCCGCCGGTCCGTGATGCCTTGGCGCTGACCGGCACCTGGTCCTGGAGAGAAATTTCCTTGCGCTCGATCTTTTCGAGGATGATCAGCAAGTCCATGAGCTTAAGCGTGCTCGCGGGGTAGCCTTTGGCATCCGCCTGATCTTCGAAAAGCACTCGCCCGGTCGCCTGGTCCATCACGATGGCGCCGACATAAGGATCACGGGCCACGGTGGTGGATGCGGAAGCCGGTTTGGAGGCAGCGGTTGATTTGGCAACCTTGGTGGCGGCATTCGAGTTGGCGGCGGCCAAGGCAAGAAAGCCAGTCGCAGCTAACCAAACAAAATGTGAAATCCGTTTCATGGGCAGTTGTGATTCAAGCAAGGCGTTCACGCGCAAATACCGGGAGAGAATTTCAATAATGGTTCGGCGGTTCAAGACCATTCAGAGAGTTAATCCGTTGGAAAGGTGCCGGGTTTCAAACCGCTGCCAAATCAGCGGCACGGCACAATGTTTGTGAAACCCGGCAAATTAAAATTTTGCGTTCAAGGTGATGCCACCGAACCGGTCGTTCCTCGGTTGGCCTTTGAACTCTCTGGTCCGCATGAGGAATGTTGCGCCTACATCGAAATAGCGGAAATTCACCACCGCTCCGGCTTTGAACTCTCCGACCAACGGCTCCTTATGCACGCTATGGCTGTGCTGCCAAAGGTTCCCATCAAGAAAGGCGTTATGCGCAATCGCGCGGCCATCGAATCCGGCAAAAACATAAGCGCCCCAAAGAGGTGTTTTGGAGTTGCGGCCGCCATACTGAGTCGAGAGTGAATCGATGTTCTGCACTCCAAAGTCATCGGGAATATTGTAGCCCGCCCGCACCACGGCTCCGGCTGAAGCAAATGTCATTACGTTTCCGCCGCTTGCCCCGACGTGCGGGATGACTTCGAAACCCCAGCCGTTCTCCGGCTTGGTGGGGGAAAGCTTCCATTGGCGATCGAGTTTAAGCGTTAGACCCGGTTCGGTTCTTAGCTGGTTGTTCCAGCCCTGCGGCTGAACCCAGTCTCCGATTCCGTGCCACCATCGTTGTGTGTTTTCAGCAAAAGAATCCGGCCCGATCAGTCCGACATCAAGTTCCGCTGTGTCGAGCACAGGCACGGTTCCCATCATTCCCCGCCGCTGTACATAAAGTCCAAAATATAAATACCCTGCATATGGACGATCGCCCATCAACGCTGAGGAGGTCCATAGGTTGGCTGGCGTATAAATGTTCTGCCCGAGGGCATAGCCAATGCGGGGCATCTCGATGTCCACCCCCATGGCCGGTATCCGATGAGCGAAATTATACACCCAATCCGGGGTGCGCTCCTCGGACAGGGTATAGGCAATGCGAGCCCCCTGGGTGTAATGCCGATCGCCGTTCCGAGCGAAATCGTCATTTTCTTCCGTTACGGTCAGGAAAGAATTGCGTGGCGAGGCGGCCATGGCCGCCGACACGCATCCCATCAGGCTTAAAACTGTGCAAACGCTTGCTCTCATCAGGTCGGATAACTATGCAAGCAGAAGGCTTGCCGCGAAATAGCCTGAACCGCTGTTGTTTTGTCAGTGCGGCGATCAGTTTTTTGTCGTTGTTGGACCTACAGGCAAATTCCTCAACTCCTTAGGGCAGAAAAAGAGCGCCCGGAGGCTGTCGATCCAGGCTCTCATCTCGGTCCCGTCTCGACAACCAGGACGAAAACCATAAGACTCAGCCGAGTGAAACAATCGATTGTCACGCTGGATTTGGAAGGGGTCATTGTCCCCGAAATATGGATTGCGGTGGCTGAAAAAACGGGCATCAAGGAATTGCGCCTCACGACCCGTGACATTCCTGATTACGACGTGCTCATGAAAGGTCGGCTGAAAATCCTCGATCAGCATGGGCTGAAGCTTTCGGATATCCAGGAAGTCATTGGCACACTGCAGCCATTGGATGGGGGCAAGGAGTTTCTCGACGAGTTGCGTTCCTTCACGCAGGTCCTGATCCTTTCCGATACCTTTGAGCAATTTGCCAGGCCTTTGATGCAACAGCTCGGCTGGCCAACATTGCTCTGTCATCGCCTGGCTGTGGAGGATGACCGGATCGTGGATTATAAGATTCGGATCCCGGAGCAAAAGCAGAGGGCCGTTGCGGCTTTGAAGCTGCTCAATTACCACGTGGTTTCAGCGGGGGATTCTTTCAATGATACCGCGATGTTGGCCGAGGCACATGTTGGTTTCCTGTTCCATGCGCCCGAAAATATTAAAAAGCAATTTCCGCAGTTCAAAGCCTTGGAAAGTTATCCTGAGCTGATGGGCTGCATCAAAACCGCAATCGCGCAGGCATCCCAAGCGGAGCCCGGGATGTAGGTGGCGTGGTGAAGGATGGGGACTTCGTTAATTCTCCGCCTTCATTTCACGACTGGTCAGGTCCTGAAGTGCCTTGCCCACGTTCTTGCCTTCGTAAAGGACCGCATACACCTCATCAATAATGGGTGTATCAACGCCCAAACGGTGCGCCAAAAAGTACGCGGACCGTGCGGTGGGATATCCTTCGGCAACGGCTGTGGCTTTAGCCAAAATCTCGTGCAACTTTTCCCCGCGGCCAAGCTTTTCCCCAAGCCCGCGGTTGCGGCTCAGTCGTGAGCAGCACGTGACGGTCAGATCGCCGAGGCCGCTCAGGCCGGAGAAAGTTTCGCCCTGCGCGCCGCAAGCCAATCCCAGCCTCCGCATTTCCGCGATGCCCCGTGTAATGAGCGCCGCTTTGGAATTGTCGCCAAACCCGAAGCCGTCACCAACTCCAGCCGCGATCGCAACCACGTTCTTCAAGGCTCCCCCGAGTTCCACGCCGAGCGGATCAAGGCTGGTGTAAACGCGGAAGCTTGGCCTGTGGAAGAGTCCTTGCACGGTTTGCGCGGCAGCCGAATCGGAACTCGCTGCCACGATAGCTGTCGGAACGCCGCGGGCCACTTCCATTGCCAGGGTTGGGCCTGACAATGCCACAGGCAAGGCTCCGGGGATGGTTTGGGCCAGCACTCCACACATGGTTCGGCCAGTTTCGTAATCGATACCTTTGGTCACGCTCACCACAGGCCCTTTGAACCCGCTAATTTGAGCGGTGACATCCCGGAAGGCTTTGGAAGGCACTGCCACGACGACGCATTCGGCATCCACCACGGAACGCAACAGGTTCGGCTCCACGGCCCAATCCCTTGGCAACGTGATTCCCGGCAGGTAACACTCATTCAATCCCGTTTGTTTAATTGCCTCGAGGGTTTCTGGTGCATGGGCCCAGAGCGTAACCTTATGGCCCCCTTCATGGAGTAACTTTGCGAGTGACGTTCCCCACGCCCCCGCGCCGAGTACCGTTACCTTCATTGGGATGTTTCCTTCTTCTTTGCTCCGACCTGATTCTCGGTGCCGTTCAACAAACGTTGGATGTTGGCTTTGTGCTTGTAAATGGCCAATGCCGCCATCGCGGTTGTCGCGAGTATCATCGTCAGGCTGCCCTTGGTTAACCAGGTCGCTACGGGCAGGGCCGCCGAAGCTGAAATAGATCCGAGCGAGACGTAGCGCGATATAGCAAACACCAGGATGAAAATAGTGAGAATGATCACCAACGCCCAGGGTACCAGCGCCGCCAATGCTCCCGCGGACGTGGCAATGCCTTTGCCGCCCTTGAATTTGAGCCAGCAGGTGTAATTGTGCCCGAGCACCACCGCCAGGGCCGCAGTCAGTCTTAAGTACTCAATATCCACCATCCCACCGCCCCATCGGCGTCCAATGAAATCAACCATCCACGCACAGGCCGCGTACCCCTTCAAACCATCCGCCACGAGCACGAAAATGCCAGCCGGCTTCCCAAGGATCCGAAACACATTGGTCGCGCCGATATTCCCGCTGCCAACGCTGCGGATATCGACGCCCTTTACCTTTGCCACGAGATAGCCCGTGGGAATGGAGCCAAGCAAATACGCCCCGATCGCCGTTATCAAATAGCTCAACAAAACCACCCGGCGAATCTAAGGATTCCCGATCAAAAGCGCAATGTAGCAGTCTCAGCCACATCACGAGGGTGAGTTGAGACTTGAGACTTTGCGGTTCCACCTCGAAACTGATCCCGTGGCAAACACTGGCAAAGAACAAACCAAAGTAAAAATCGCTGTGCTGGGCACTGGTTCGCTCGGCAAGGAGCATGCCCGGATTTATCATGAACTCGCCAGGAGTGGAGCCGTGGAATTTACCGGAGTTTATGATGTTGTCCCGGAAGTTGCTCGTCGCATCGCCGAAAAATTTAGTGTCAAAGCCTTTGCCTCAGTGCCGGAGGCGGCTGAGGCCAGCGAAGCTCTCAGTGTCGTCACTCCCACCATTACGCACTACGATCTTGCCAGGCAACTCCTTGCTCAAGGCAAACACCTCCTGGTGGAGAAGCCGATGACCGACAACGCCAGCCAAGCCACGGAGTTGGTTCAGCTTGCCCGTGAGAACAAGTGCGTCCTCCAGGTCGGTCATGTGGAGCGTTTTAACCCCGTCTTTAAATATCTGGAATCGGTTGCCACTGCGCCGAAATTCATCGAGACGCATCGGCTTTCGCCATTCCCGGCTCGCAGCACCGATATTGGAGTGGTCCTCGACTTGATGATCCACGACTTGGACGTCGTGCTCGCTTTTGTCAAATCCCCGGTGACAAGCGTGGATGCTGTGGGTATCCCTGTTCTGAGCAAAACTGAAGACATCGCCAACGCACGGCTGCGTTTTGCTAATGGTTGTGTGGCGAATATGACGGTGAGCCGCGTAAGCCCGGAACGCCTCCGAAAAATCCGCGTGTTCAGCGGCGGTCCCATGACCAGCTACATCTCGCTTGATTACCGCGCCCAGGAAGGATTCATCTATCGGATCGCCCGCGATGGGGAAGAAGAGAGCTCGCTGCTCAAAAAACTGCTCCACACCAAGGACAGCACGATCGTGAGCGAGTTCGCAGGCAAACGGATCGTCCGCGAGCCTGTTCCCATTACCAAAGAGGAGCCGTTGAAGGTCGAGCTTGAACATTTTATGGACTGCGTCCGCCAGCAGAAAACGCCCATGGTAAGCGGTGAGGCTGCCAAGCGGGCGCTGGACCTTGCGTTTGAAATAACACGCCAGATCAGCGAAGCGAAGCATTGATGAGTGCTGGTTCATTCATGGTCATTGCTGGCGAGCCCAGCGGAGATTTGCTGGCTTCGGAACTGGTGAAGGCTTTGCGCAAGGATTGGAGCCCGGCTCATGGCACGACAGAGCTGTCTTTTTTCGGCGCTGGTGGGCAACGGATGGCTGAGGCAGGGGTGGAGTTAGCCTTCGACATGACCGAGCACGCGGTGGTGGGTTTGGTGGAGGTTCTGAAGAATTACACAAAGTTTCGGCGGCTGTTCAACCAACTGCTGGCTCTCGCCGTCGAGCGAAAGCCGGATGCGATTTTGTGCGTGGACTTTTCCGGATTCAACCGGCGCTTTGCTCATGCGGTGAAGCAGAAGGTTCGCTCTGGGGCCACCGGAGGTTGGAATCCTAAAATTATCCAATACGTTTCACCGCAGGTTTGGGCATCGCGGGAAGGCCGGGCTTTCAAGATGGCGAGCGATTTTGACCTGCTGCTGAGTATTTTTCCTTTCGAGAAGGATTGGTACGCCAAACGGTTGCCGAAATTTGCAGTGGAATTCGTCGGACATCCCTTGATGGAGCGATATGCCGGTTTTCAAAGGCCTGAAGTTCTTCACAAGAACAAGCCCTGCCTACTGCTGCTGCCGGGAAGCAGGGCAGGGGAATTAAAGCGGCATTTGCCGGTCATGCGGGATGCTTTAAGGCTGATTGAGCAACAGCATGGAGTTGAGCATAAAGTCGTGCTGCCCAACCAAAACCTGTTGGAAATGGCCCGAACCATTGCTGGGCCCAATCTGCATTTTCAAGTGGGAGGGTTGGCTGAGGCCTTGACTCAGGCAGACCTGGCAGTCGCATCCACAGGAACCGTGACGATGGAGTGTGCTTATTTCGGCGTGCCGACAATTGCGCTCTACAAAACTTCCTGGAGCACCTATGAAATTGGGAAGCGGATTATCCAGGTAAAATACCTGGCCATGCCGAACCTGCTCGCAGATGAGGCGATTTTTCCCGAGTATATCCAGGATGCAGCCACTCCCGAAGCTCTTGCACGGGAATCGCTTGAATTTATTCGCAATGAAGCCCGTCGCACTATCGTCAAAGCAAAGCTGAGGCAGGTGGTGGAATCGTTGGGGGGGGCAGGTGCCAGTGAAAGGGCGGCTAAAGCCATTTTGGGGCTGGTGAGCCAAAGAAATCGGTTGGAGAAGTAAAATGCAGATGAGAGCTTTAATTTTTGCGGGTTTAATCTGGGGTATTTGGCTGATGCCTTCGGCGCGGGCTGCCACGGACTCGGCGGGAGTGGAATTTTTCGAAAAGAAAATCCGCCCCGTCCTGGTGGAGCATTGTTACGATTGCCATAGTGCCGAAGCCAAGAAGGTCAAGGGCGGACTGCTGCTCGATACCCGAGAAGGCTCACTGAAAGGGGGCGACAATGGTCCCGCGCTCGTGCCGGGCAATCCTGATAAGAGTTTGCTTGTGAAAGCCGTACGGTACACGGATCCGGATCTGCAAATGCCTCCCAAAAACAAGAAGCTTTCCACGGAGCAAATCGCGGACCTCGAAGCGTGGGTAAAAATGGGTGCCCCAGACCCGCGCACAGGGAAGGCAGTGGTTTCCTTCGCTGACTTGGCTAAGCGCCATTGGGCGTTCAAGCCCGTCCAGCATCCCGAGCCACCCAAGGTGAAAAACACCGCCCGAGTGAAAACACCGGTCGACAATTTTATCCTGGCGAAACTGGAAGGAAACAAGATCTCACCGAATCCGATTGCGGACAAACGGACCTTGATCCGTCGTGCGACATTCGACCTGATTGGCCTGCCTCCCACGCAACAGGAAGTGGACGATTTCCTGGCCGACAACTCGACGGAAGCCTGGGCAAAGGTGGTTGATCGCCTGCTCAACTCCCCGCATTATGGCGAGCGCTGGGGCCGTTATTGGCTCGATGTGGCGCGCTATGCAGACACGAAGGGTTATGTCTTCGAAGAGGAACGTCGTTATCCGTATTCCTACACCTACCGCGATTATGTGATCCAGGCTTTCAATGACGATCTCCCCTATGATCAATTTGTGGTCCAACAGTTGGCCGCGGACCTGTTGCCCTTGGGAGAAGACAAACGGGCGCTCGCTGCGTTGGGATACCTAACGTTGGGCCGACGCTTCCTAAATAACCAGGCTGATATTATTGATGATCGAATTGACGTGGTTTCACGCGGGATGATGGGACTCACCGTGGTGTGCGCTCGCTGCCACGACCATAAGTTTGATCCGATTCCGACCAAGGATTATTACTCGCTTTATGGCGTGTTCGCCAGCACCAGCGAACCCGCCGAAAAACCGCTCCTGGGCCGCGCCGCCATGCCCAAAGATTACCCGGCTTACCTCGAAGAACGAAAGAAGCGCGAGGCTGAACTCAAGGAGTTCAACGAGACCAAGCAGAAGGAAGTGCTGGAGAAACTGCGCAGCCACGTGGGTGATTACCTGCTGGCGGCGCACGACGCCGACAAGCTTGCCGATAAGTCGAAACTTGAATCATTGGCCCGCGAACGAAAACTGGATCCTGGCGTGGTGCGGAAATGGAAGGATTACTTGAAGGATCGGAAAACAGATTCTGCTTTCGCCGCCTGGAGCGCTCTTGCGGTTTTGCCCGAGACCAACTTCGTTGCCGAGGCTCAGGGAGTGCTGCAAAAACTGGCTGAAGCGAAAACCATCCACCCACGGGTTGCTGTCGCGCTCGCTGGAACTAACGGACCTAAAACCTTGAAGGAGGTAGCGGAAAGGTACAACAAACTTTTTGCTGAAGAAGCCAAAGGAGAAAAAAGCAACCAGAAGGATGATGCCTTGCTTAAAGCATTATTTGCAGAGGCTTCGCCTATTTATGCCGGCAACCTCGATTACGGCCGATTGTATGACGTTCCGACGGCGCAGAAGACACGGGCTTTGCAGCGGAAAATTGACGAACTGGATGCGACCCATTCCGGCGCGCCACCTCGGGCAATGGCGCTGGCGGATAATCCCACTCCAACTAAACCGAGGGTGTTTAAGCGAGGGAATCCCGGCAATCCGGGCGACGAAGTGCCAAGGCAATTTCTCGAAGTTGTCGCTGGACCGGACCGCAAGCCCTTCACCAAGGGGAGCGGCCGTTTGGAAATGGCCCAGGCCATTGCGAGTACAAACAACCCGCTAACTGCCCGCGTGCTGGTCAACCGGGTGTGGATGCACCATTTCAGCGCTCCGCTGGTCCGCACGCCAAGTGACTTCGGGGTGCGCTCGGATCCGCCCACTCATCCGGAGTTGCTGGATTACCTGGCAAGCCGATTCATGGACGAAGGTTGGTCAATCAAGAAACTCCACCGCTGGATCATGCTTTCCAGCACCTACCAACAAAGCAGCGAGAACAATCCGCTGAGCTTGAAGGCTGACCCAGGAAATCAATGGTACTGGCATATGAATCGCCGACGCTTGGATTTTGAATCCATGCGCGACACACTTCTGGCCTCATCCGGCAAGCTCGACCTGGATATGTTCGGACACCCCGTGGAGCTTACGGCGGAGCCATCACCCACCCGCCGCACCATCTACGGCTTCGTGGAACGGCAGAACCTCCCCGGGGTTTTTCGCACTTTCGATTTTGCCAGTCCGGATACGACCAGTTCACAAAGATTCACAACTACCGTGCCACAGCAGGCTCTCTTCCTCTTGAACAGTCCGTTTGTCGTGCAGCAAGCAAAACAGTTGGTGGAGCGAGCCGATGTGAAATCGGCCGCGTCTGAGGATCAGCGCATTCAGCGGTTGTATGAAATTCTTTTCCAGCGCAAGGCCGATGTCGATGAAGTGCAACTTGGAAAAAAATTCGTTCATATCCAAGTGGCCATGACAAATGAAATAAAAGCAGAAAAGCCTGTTTGGCAATACGGTTACGGCTCTTACGATGGAACGGCCAAACGCACCAAGGGCTTTCAACCGCTGCCACATTTTGCAAAGTATGCCTGGCAAGGTGGCCCGGAGCTTCCTGATCCAAAGCTCGGTTGGGTTCTCCTCAACGCTGACGGGGGACATCCCGGGGCGGATCAGGACCATGCGGCCATACGACGCTGGATTGCCCCTCGCGATGGTGTCGTTTCCATCAAGGGCACCTTGGAACATCCAACGGAAAAAGGAGATGGGGTGCGCGGACGGGTTGTTTCAAGCCGCGGTGGGTTGCTTGGGGAATGGATTGCTTACAACAGCAAGACCAACATTACGATAACCAAAGTTGAAGTGAAAGAAGGTGACCGAATCGATTTCGTGGCCGACTGCCGGAGCCAAGTGGGTTTTGACACTTTTAATTGGGCACCCGTGATCAAATATAAGAGCCCTGCCAAGGACGAAAAGGTTGAGTTTAGCGCGAAGACAGACTTCAATGCGAAACCCGCTCCTAAACCAAAGCCGCTAGGACCGTGGGAGAAATATGCCCAGGTCCTGCTCGACTCAAACGAGTTGTTTTTCGTGGATTAGTTTGGACGGCAAAGACGTGTTGTGATCAAAGCCAGTAAGGCTCTCCATGCTTTGTCCGTTTGCTTTGGTTTCCTTATTTAACGTGAGTTGTTCTTGTATCCCGCTAATGATTGGTTAAAGATCCTGATTGTTTGAAAAAGCCGTCTCGACCTGAAATCCCCCGAAAAACGATTTACCGACTCTCGGTTTATCTACGTTGTTTGCAGCGCCTGAAAGGCAATGCGATTCGCACTGTATCCAGCGAAGCCCTGGCCAAGGCCGCGGGGGTAAAATCCACCCAGTTACGCAAGGATCTTACCTACTTTGGTCAATTTGGCACCCGGGGGTTAGGCTATGACGTGGAGCAACTGGCAAAGATGATTTCGGATTTGCTCGGCACCACCCGCCTGCAACCGGTCATCCTGGTCGGCGTGGGTAACCTGGGAAGCGCCCTGTTGCGTTACCGGGGATTCCAGCAAGAAGGCTTCGAGATTGTCGGGGCCTTCGACATGGACACCCGCCGGAAGCGGGACAAAAATTCGGAGGACCTGCTTCATCCGATGGAACAATTGCCAGAATTCATCCAGCAGCACGGTGTAAAAATGGCCATCTTAACGGTGCCAGCGGAAGCCGCCCAGGAGGTAGCGAATGCCCTGGTGGCGGCTGGCATTGAAGGCATTTTAAACTTTGCGCCGATTGTGTTAAGTGTTCCGGAGGACGTGATGGTAAACAACGTCAACCTCGCCATGGAACTCGAGAACCTGAGTTATTTTATCCAAAATTGACGGGCTTGCACG
>JAQGOV010000295.1 GCA_028293425.1 Verrucomicrobiales bacterium | reverse complement strand
TGCATCGTGTATTTTACATATCGCCAGGCTATTATCCATCTTGGGTCATCCAAGCCTTTGACCGGGACACGTTCACACCTGTCAGTTCCGTAAGGTTGCCTCAGGTTGCTGGGAACGTTGTCCGCCTCCTTCGCTGGGGTACAAACGGGCTCGTCTTCAATACCAGCGAGGGGCAGATCTGGTTGGTACAATCGGGAATATTATTGCCGCAATATCCTCGAAATGATCTGAGCATAAGCCAGCAGGTCTTCCCACCTTCGCCGCTTTCTGGAAGCAACGCCTCTTACACCTTATCAATTTCCAACGCGGGCCCGGGAACTGCTACTTTTGTGCAGATCACAAATGCCATTCCAGCCAATAGCGTCCTCCTCACGATGATTCCGAGCAGCGGCATTGCAACGCAAACCGCATTCGGTTTATCTTGGATCGTTCCCGAGTTGGGACAAGGCGGGACAGCGACGCTGCTGTTCACCATCCGCCACAATGGGGCTGGGGCACATTTCAATATTGCCGGCCTCAGTTCGTATGAGCCGGACTTCAACCAGTCGAACAATCTGTCTCGTCTCGATACTTACGTTCAACCCTCGATCGGTCAGGTTCCGGTTGGATTGAATTTTCCTGTGGAGGACATCCTATTTGATCCTGACCGGGATCGCCTTCTGCTCAGTATTACCAATTCGCCGGGTTTAGGCACCAACGGGATTGCTATTTTCAATCCTAACACAGGAGCGGTTGATTCATTTATTCCTTTGGGTCGCAAGCCCTCAAAAATGATCCGTTCGCAGGATGGCCGCTACCTGTATGTCTCTTTCAAAGAAGATGCCTTAGTGAGACGGATCTACCTCTCCAACTTCATGATGAGCCTTGAGTTCCCCATCGGCAGCGAGTCTCCTTATCCATTGTTTGCAGGGGACATGGTCGCTGTTCCTGGGCAACCAGACTCGTTGGTTGTTGCCCGGGTCAGGCTGTCAGGGCCCCTCGCGCAGGAATATCCTTACGGGTTGGGGATTTATGACAATGGGATCCTCCGCTCGAACATTGCCGGAGGCCATGCTTGGTGGTCACTGGCCTCGGACCCTTTATCTGGCCGTGTTTACGCCTGTAGTGGGGAAACGTTGGTTGAATGCGTGTTGAGTTCCTTTGGCGTTGATTTCAGCCAGAGTCTTCCGCTGGGATTCAAGTTTGGAAATACACTCAAGTCGACCCCGGGAAAACTCTTCTCGAACTCGGGTCGGGTGGTGGAACTGCCAACATTGAGTGCGGCCGGGATTTGTTCTGGCATTAATGCGAGTCCTGCGTTCGAGGCCGACCCAATTTCGGGCCGGGTTTTTTATATCGTTTCTTCAGCTGGAACTTGGTCAATCAAAGCTTTTTCTGCGTCGAATTTCATGCCCTTTGGCTCGTTGAATGTTTCGAATCTGGTTGGTAATCCTTCGGCCCTGACCAGGTGGGGTAGTAACGGTCTAGCGTTCAAGACTTCGGGCAACCAACTATTTTTGTGCCGCGGCCCTTTCGTGAGCGCCGGCCAAAATGCTGATCTGAGAGTGAGTCAGACTTTCCAAAATGGACCTTTTACTCCCGGCAGCAATTTTAATTGCACCGTTTCGATTCAGAACAACGGGCCCGATGTCGCATCCAGCCTGCGATTAACCAATGCTCTTTCCCCGGGCGTCGCTATTGTGGCCACGACCTGCTCCGTGGGCTTGTGTTCAACCAGCGGCGGCAAGATACTGTGGAGCTTGCCGGAATTGGCTGTAGGGTCAAACGCTACGGTGGTTGTAACTCTGCGAATGAGTAGTCTCGGCCTGCTCACAAGCACTGCTGCCCTGAGTGCAGACTCATCCGATCCACGCTTGGCAGATAATACCAGTGTGGTTACTGCTCAGATCGGAAGCAATTCTATATTGGATGCAGTTATTAGTCTTTCGTTGCCGACGAGTGATCTGATGTACGATCCGGAAACCTCCCGGATTTATGCTACCATTCCGCCACAAATTCCAAATCTGGGCGGTGGGCTCGTTTCTATCAATCCCTTAGATCCGCAGGTGGAGTGGGTAAGCGACATTGGTCCCGGCGGTGGAAGAATGGCGTTGTCGAGTAACAATAAAAAGCTCTATGTGACCCTTGACTATGGCATTCAAACCATTGAAATGCCCCAGGGAGTCAGGGGGTTAAGATTTCCGCTCGATCCGGCCGGCGAGCCGTTCGTGCCTGAGGATTTGCTGGTTCTACCGAACTCCAGCAGTTCGCTGGCCGTGGTCATCGCTAATGGAGGCTTCGGCGGTTCACCGGCAATTTATGACAACGGCATCATGAGAAGCAACATCGGCGCAGCTCAAGGCGACCTTTACTTAGAGTCACTTGTGCTCGGGGATGATCCGACAATTCTCTATATGCAAAATCAAGGGGCTGGGGGGTTCAGGCGTTATAGTATCGATGCTGGAGGGGTCACACTATTGGATTCGGACACGACGATTCTCCCAATGTTCACGGGCTTCGCTCTGAAGTGGGGGGAAGGACGGATCTATACGAGTTTGGGGATCATCATGGACCCCGTGGCTCGCCGCCAGACGGGTTACATTCCTGGTATTCCTGCGAACTCCCTTGTCCTTTACGATGCCCCGAGCCGCCGCTTATTTTACATCGTAGCCAACGGCAGCACTACCACTCTTCAGAGTTACGACCCTCAAACGTTGGGACTTCTGGGCAGCCTCAACATTCCCGGAGTCTCAGGCAGCCTTTCCAGCCTCGTCCGGTGGGGGGCAGATGGGCTTGCATTCCGGACGACTGGTGACCAGCTTTTTCTTTTGCGAACCTCGTTGCTGCCTTCAAGCCCACCAGCAGATCTGCAGGTTAGCTTTAAGGCGATTACCGATCCAATCATGGTCGGAAGCAATTTCTCCTACTCCGTTTTTGTTACAAATAGGGGGCAAAATAATGCCGCCAACTGCAAGGTCTCGGTCAAACTTCCGTCCAACCTCACCCTGTTGGGTGTCTCATCCTCCCAAGGTACCAATATTGTCTCCGGGCAGAACGTGCTGGTGAACCTTGGCGCAATTCCAAATGGCGCCATCGGCTCTGCCACATTCTCAGTAAAGGTATTCACTCCAGGTGGTTTGCTGACTTCAGCAAGCGTCTTCTCCAGTGCATTGGATCCGGACCTTGCCAACAATTTTGCGTCTGTCACAAACTGGGCGGAAGCCCGCTTGGACGTTAATAATACGGTGCAGTTCAACCAGCCCGTGAGAGACATTTTGTATGATCAAGCCAGGCAAGTCTTTTATGTAAGCGGCGGTAATCAGCGGATCACCATCCTGGACCCACAAAACCTGAGGGAACTCGGAGAGTGGCCGCTCCCGAGCGAGGGTGGGGCACTTGCTCTATCTAGCGACACCCAGTTCCTATACGTTGGGTTGGATCACGACTCCAAAGTGGGCCGTTTGCAGACGGCTACCGGCAATTTAGATCGCCAATATGATATCATGTCCCAAGGCTGTTCGGCGCTGGCGATTAGGGCTGTGCCAAACCTCGCAGCGAGCATAGTTGTTGCTGCTCCATCCTGTGTTCAGGTTTATGATGATGGCGTCCCCCGCCCCAATAAAATTGTCGATAGTGCTGGGGCATCCTATCTGGACTTTGCTGGTGATCCATCGATTGTTTACGCGAATGGCTATTCTCTGTCCGGAGGGCGACGCTTTCGAACCTTTGAGATCACAAGCGAGGGAATTCGTGAAAAAGCCTGGATCGAATCGCTTCCCACGTCGTTGGGAGCAATTAAGGGAGAGGGGAACTGGATGTATGCCGATAACGGACAGATTATATCGTTATCCAGCAACGCGGTTCTAACTCAGTTTACTGGGTTGGGGGCTCAGACGTGTGGTGAGCCGGACTTCGCGGCCCAGCGAATATTTTTCCTCACAAAAATTAACAATTCCTGGCAGCTCCGAGCCTACGACCTTCAGTCCTACGCTTTCTTGGGGGCTTCCACTGTGACCAACATCCTTGGGATTCCGCGATCCTTAACCCGATGGGGCGTAGATGGTTTGGCTTTTTGTACCTCAAGTAATCAGGTGTTTTTCATGCGCTCCTCGCTGGTGCCCACGAATTATCTGAATTTCATTCTCACTCGGCCCAGTGCGCCACTTTTGGCTGGAGCAGATTCCAGGCTGCTCATCACTCTCTCCAATACCAGTCCCTTCTCCGCGAGCAATGTGCTCGTCACCGGTTCCTTCACTTTGCCATACCTGAGCACCATCGATTCGGTCTCCCAAGGAACCCGGCAGCAGGCCGCTGATAGCTTCGTCTGGTCGCTCGGTTCAATCGCCTCAAATCAGGCTGCGACGCTTGCTTTTGTCCTGCATCCGACAAACACAATAGATGCGACCCTGGGGTGCGAGTTTCAGGTATCGGGTATCGCAAACGGGTCCTTCCCGGAAATGCGGACCTATTCGCAAATCCTGAACTTGTTCGCGGACAATGATCGCGATGGCCTGGCTGACACCTGGGAGCTTTCCAATGGGCTGAACCCATCAGATCCCTTGGATGCTCTTCTCGACTCTGATCATGACGGGGCGAACAACTGGCAAGAGTTTCTGGCGGGCACCGATCCCCGAAACGGAGGTGCAGTCTTCCGAGTGACAAGAGTGCGGACACTGTCCAACACAGTTGAAATCACTTTCTCGTCTATCCTCGGTAAAAACTATGTCCTGGAGTTTCGCGACCTTCTACCCGGTTCGGCTTGGGAAGCAGATCCGCGCACGATTCTTGGAACTGGTGATCAAATGTCGATTGCCGCCGGAAGACCCATCGGTCAGTCTACAAGGTTCTATCGAATCCGTTTACTTTCCTACGTGAACCAGTGATGAACCCGCGAGCCTTTGCTCATTCCGATGCATTTGTTCGCTCCCGCTCATCCACCCGTATCTCTCAATCGCGTATTCGGCAACGGATTGTTACCGACGACGCTATATTTTCTGACGAACAACAGCGACAATCCCACATTTAGCCTTATCAATAGCAGGGGACGGCGCCGTCAGGGATTTTGGTTGCTGGCACGACGTGACGCTGGAGGAACTTACTCTTGCTCGGGGGCAGGAGGAAAAGAATGCACGCACGTGCACGCCGCAGGCCGACTGCTTTGGGCAAAGCCCGAGTCAATTCAACCGGGCTCACGCTCCGACCGATGCCACTGCCCAACATGCCATTGCCAGCCATTCGAATCGCATCCTTTGCCTAGAAAAAGCCTTGGCTGCTTGAACCTCCTGCCACGTCGAATCGTCCTAAACTATTGGCTTCCAACAACTCTCATTCTCAGCTCAAAAGACTCTCGGCACTTAAGTTTCGTTAGGGGGTAGGACAGCGGATGGCAGACCCCCTCTGCTAATCTTGTTGCCGGAATTATGAAAGAAGAAAAGACAACTGAAGCTCAGCCCCTTCGAAAGCAGGCCGGTAGCACCCGGCCCGCGAGTAGCCTCCACCGGCCAAGGTTCTTGGGCTGGCCAGCCGAAAAGCTCAGTCTCCACCACATCGACAACCCGACAACCGCCGTTATTAAAACCGCACCCGTGGTCCGGACCTCATCTTCTCCCGCACCCGCCCGCCCACTCGCTTTGATTTGCCATGCCACTGCTCAGCATGCCATTGCCTCACCTGGCCTTAATTGCATCTACGCCCACGCCCAAAACTGGAAATTTCTGTACTTCTGTACCCTGGAAAAAACTGGACATCTCCCAATCAACCACTTGCGCCGAACGCGAGTACAGAATTCCAGTTTCCACTCCCCCGCTTGGCCGCTTCTCCTCAGAGCCTGGACTTTGAAGGGCTATTTCGGAAATGGAACAAAACGGAACGGCATTTCCCGGAAAACGGAACGCCTCAGTGCAACAGAGTGCAAAAAGAGTGCGATCAAGGTGCAAAAAGAATGCATCACCCAACCGCTGATGAAAATGGTACAAAATGGTACGATTTATATCGAAAATGGTACGGTCGTCATCTGTCTTCCGTTTTGCGGCTCCAACATGCCACTTCATTGGCCGGGACCGTTATAGCGGAACAAAGTTTTCCGAGTAGAAATACAGTGCAACAGTGCAATCATGGTGCAAAAAGAGTGATCGTCGCTCGTGATTCTGGTTTCGTCATTAATGTTGTCCCCGAACACCTGCCATCGGTCCTCGGTTCCATTTCCATTGGATCCGTCGCCCGAAAAGAACCATCGTTTTCAGGACGCCTTGGTACGGCTTAGCGGACAGCTGCCCCATGCAAAATCCCAAATGTTTACGGGGGTCCGGACGGGTGTACGGGTCGTGGAGGTAGTAGAGAAGGCCCGGATGGTCCAGAGAAAGTGGGTCAGACTCTCTGGGCGTTATGGGTTTCTAACACTCTTATCCTGCGCAGGCAGTAAAATGGAAATGAGAAGACTGGAGCGCTTTAGCGGGCATGCTCACCTTATGGATCTAATGCAAAAAACACGTCGTGAGAAAGCTCATCCTTCATCGACGTCGCAGAATGTCGCTGCCCAACATGCCATTGCCGACATTGAGGTGCCCCCGCCTTTGTCACGCTTTACGCTTCACTCTCCACGCCCCACCAATTCTCCCGTGACAGGGGGCAGGCTGCGCCGTTATCTTGCTGCGCGATGGAAAAACGAAAGTTAACGCTGGGGCATTCGCCGGATCCGGACGATGCCTTTATGTTTTATGGGCTGGCGAAGGAACTAATCCCAGCCGAGGGTTTTGAATTTGAGCACATTCTCGAGGATATACAGACGTTGAATGAACGTGCCACCCGCGGAGAGTTGGACATTTCGGCGATCAGCATTCACGCCTATGCCTACGTGAGCGATCAGTATGCGTTGCTGCCGAGCGGGGCGAGCATGGGGGATGGTTATGGTCCGATGCTGGTGGGCAAGGAGAAGTGGTCCAAGGATGAGGTGGCACGGAAGACGATTGCGGTGCCTGGCACGATGACCAGCGCTTTCCTGGCGCTGCAGCTTTGGTTGGGCAAGCCAGCAAGCGAGTTTAAATACGTGGTGGTTCCTTTCGATCAAATTTTTCAAGCCGTCCACTCAGGGGCTGCGGATGTGGGCCTGATTATCCATGAAGGCCAGCTCACTTATCAAAACGAGGGTTTGAAGGTTTCAGAGGATATGGGTGTTTGGTGGGGTCGGGAAAACGGTGGGTTGCCATTGCCGCTCGGTGGGAATGTGATCCACAAGCGTTTCCCGGCGCCAGTGCGCAAGACGATTTCGGATATACTCACAGCGAGCATTCGCTTTAGTTTGGATCACCGTCCCGAGGCGGTGCAGCACGCTTTGCAATACGCGCGGGACATGGGGAAGGATCTGGCGGATAAATTTGTAGGTATGTATGTGAACCACTGGACCCTGGATTATGGCGAAAAGGGCAGGGAATCCATCCGCCGCTTTTTGGGCCGGGCGCATGAGATGGGAATCATTCCGCGCAAGCCTGAGTTGGAATTTGTGGTGTGAAAGGGCAATGGTAGCAGCCGGGGTAACGAGGCTGTTTTTATGAATCAAAGGGCCGCCTCCCGCTACCTACTTGAAGTGCACCTTGCCCCTTCGACCTCGAAATGATACATATCCTCCCGGCTGTAGCGGAAAACCAGCCGGGACGCCATAGGCGTTCCACAAAACCGCATGCAAAACGAACGCATATTCGCTGACTTTGTCGCGCGCCTCCAGGAATGGATGTGCGGCGAATTACCCATCCAGGACACACCCGAGTCCGAAGCGCAATTCAATGGACTGGCCGTTGAACTGTTTGGCTTGCAGTACGAGCATAACCCGGCTTACCAGCGGATTTGTCGCGCCCGGAACGTGGCCCCAGAGCAGGTGAAACACTGGAAGGAGGTGCCGTTTGTTCCCGTTGTGGCGTTCAAGGAGCATGAGATGAGCAGCATTCCACCCGGGGAGCGCACTCTCGTCTTTCATTCGAGCGGGACCACCGGTCAGAAACCGAGCAGGCATTTTCACTCCGCAGCGTCGTTGCAGGTTTACGAAGCCTCATTGTTGCCATGGTTCAAGCGCTGGTTCCTACCAGCCAATCACACCCCGGCAGGCTTGAGATTTCTCTTCCTCACACCTGAAGCCGCGTCGGCGCAGCACTCGTCCCTTGTGCACATGTTTGAAACAATTCGAACCCAGCATGCGCAAGCCGGTTTCTTATTTGCCGGACAAACGGGTGCCGATGGTTCGTGGGAGATCGACAATGCCGCTGCCATCAAATTTCTGGAGCAGGCCATTCAGGAACACCAGCCAGTGGCAGTCATGGGCACAGCTTTCAATTTTGTGCATTTCCTCGATGCTCTCTCGAACACTGGAAAGCGTCTGCGACTTCCGGCTGGTTCTCGAGTGATGGAGACCGGCGGCTACAAAGGACGCTCACGGGAAATGTCCAAGCTGGAGCTGCACGCTTGGATTTGCGAAATGCTTGGGCTCACGCGCTCAGACATTGTTTGCGAATATGGGATGAGTGAATTGAGTTCTCAGGCTTACGATCAGGTTGCCGGGCAAAGGCAGCTTCAAGTCTCAGGTTCCGGGTCTCAATTTGAGGAAACAGGCTTGTTCCATTTTCCGCCCTGGACGCGTGTGCAAATGATCTCTCCGGAGACCGGTCGGGAAGTTGGGGATGGTGAGCCGGGAATCATCCGAGTGTTTGACCTGGCGAATGTTTTCTCCGTAGCCCCTTTGCAAACGGAAGACTTGGCTATTCGTCACGGAAATGGTTTTCAGTTGCTTGGCCGGGCCACCGAAGCCGAGCCGAGAGGATGCTCGCTGATGAGTGGGGGAGGAAATTGATGACCGTTTCACACTCCCATAAAATTCGGACCCTGTGGCTCGCCGGAATCCTGCACGCCTTTACCCACATTTATCATGTGGCCTTGATGCCGCTTTACCTGCAAATCCAGGAGGGGTTGCATTTGGAATCGGTGGGCAAATCCACGCTACTGATGACGGTGCTCATGATCTCGTATTTCGGCCCGAGCTATCCAGCCGGGTTGCTCGCGGATCATTTCAGCAGGAAGAAATTATTAGCCACGGGCTTGGCAATCAATGGCCTCGGATTCGTTGGCCTTGGTTTTGCGAATAGCTACCCGATGGCCCTGGCGTGCATGGTCCTGGCAGGGGTGGGCGGAAGTCTGTTTCATCCAGCGGCCACGGCCATGGTGGCGCGATTGTTTCCGGTGAACACCGGCAAAGCGCTTGGGCTGCTCGGAATAGGTGCGAGCGTCGGCTTCTTTATCGGGCCACTCTACAGCGGTTGGCGGGGAGCGATGGCGGGGTATCGGTCCGCGGTGATCGAATTGGGTGCCGCGGGGATGATCTTCGCGATCATCTTTTACCTGTTGGCCAATGAAGAAGCGCCATTGCCACACCACGAACAGCAGCAAGCCAAGCCGAAGGAGAAGATTTTCCCCACGCCAGCATTGTGGGCGTTCTTCCTGGCCGCTTGCGTGGCTTTCGGCTTGCGCGATTTCTCCGGGATGTCCATGGGCAGCCTCGGATCGTTGTTTCTGCAGCGGGCTCACGGATTTGATGTGCGTCAAACGGGGTTTGTGCTCAGCTTTATTTATATAGCTTCGGCCGTGAGCAATCCGCTTTTTGGTCACTTGAGCGACAAGGCTCGCTTGCGCTGGTGCTTTGTTGTGATGAGCATTTCGGCGTTTCTGATCGCACTCTTTCCGCATGTGCCTCGGAACATGATTATCCCGACCTTCATGGCTTACGGATTCTTTTTCCTGGCGAGTTATCCGATTATCGAAACGGCCGTGGTTGTCTCCGTGCCCGAACGCGTGCGTGGCCGGGTCTTCGGCATGTGGCTGACCATCGGCGGAGCGCTGGGGAATCTCTCGCATTGGCTGATTGGGAAATGGGTTCAGCGGCTTGGGCCGGCTGCGGATAGCCCGGCTGGCTACTTTAACACTTACATTGCGATTGCCTGCCTGTTGCTGGTGGCCATGATCGGGCTGCCTTGCATGCACCTGATTCGAAAGCGCGAAGGGTTGGAGGGCATTGAGCCGCCAGAGACACCGGAAGCGCGTCCAATGCCTGAAACCGCACCTGGACAATGAACCTGCCCAATTATTTTCTGGCGGATCTGCCGCCCGAGGCAACGCTAACACCAGCGCTGGTAGCGGAGGCTTGCCAAACGCTGAAGCGGAATCGGGAACATTACCTTGCAAACCGATCCACAGCGAACCTGATCAAAGTGCTCAGCGAAACGGCTGAGAATTGGTTGAATCCCGATTATCCTTTTCGCCAGTTCATGCTGGCCAAAGGTCCGGAGGCTACTGGCTTCTCGCGGCCGGTTCTCGCGGAAGGACTTGATGCTTTTTTCGGCCAGGTCACTTATGACAATCTCCAGGCACTGCTGTTGCAGGATCTGGGTCACTTGCAGCGGCTTGACGCGATGGTGGGAACGGAGTCTGAACAAAGGACAAGGCAGTTGGCCGTCGCGTGTGGGCCAGAACTGCTGGCGCATGTAACAGGTGGCGTGATCCCGAACCCAACGATGTTCAGCATGATCCTTGGAATTCTTGCACGGTCTGCGCAATTCGTGAAATGCGCCACCGGGACATCTTTAGTGCCGCGGCTTTTCGCGCACTCGCTTTACGATACAGATCCCAAGCTTGCTTCCTGCTTGGAAGTTGCCGAGTGGCGCGGGGGGACCTTGGCGCTGGAAAAAGAACTGTTCCATGCAGCTGATTGCATCACCGCCACTGGCAGTGATGAGACGCTGGCGGATATCCGCTCACGCCTGCCTCACCACAAACGATTCCTCGGGTATGGACATCGCATTAGCTTCGGGTTTGTCACGCATGAGGTGCTGTCGGGTTTTGGAGCGAAAAAACTAGCCGCGCGCGCGGCTGTGGACGTGACGGCTTGGAATCAACTCGGGTGCCTTTCACCGCATGTCCTCTATGTGGAGCATGGCGGAGGCACATCGGGTGTGCGGTTTGCGGAGTTGCTTGCGGAGGAGTTGGCTAAACGCGAGGAAGCATTTCCCCGTGGAACTGTGTCCGCGCATGAATCAGCCTCCATTGCTTCAAAGAGAGCCTTCTACCAAGTCCGAGCGGATTTCTCGGAAGAAACCCGCCTTTGGTGCAGTCCCGAAAGCACCGCCTGGACGGTTGTTTACGAGGCAGACCCCCGCTTCCAAATGTCCTCCTTGAACAGGTTTATCTATGTGAAGTCGGTTTCAAGTTTAACAGAAGCCCTTAGGCATGTTGACCCGGTGCGCGGCAAGGTTTCAACGGTTGCGATTGGGGCGAACTCAGACAGAGCCGAGCCAATGGCCATGGAATTGGCCCGGTGGGGCGTGACGCGCGTTTGCCCTATCGGCCAAATGCAGAATCCTCCACTCACTTGGCGCCATGACGGACGTCCCTCGCTGGGGGACATTGTTACGTGGACGAATTGGGAAATGTAAAATTTTGCCATCATGAAAATGGAACTACGAAAAACCTTTCAGTTTGAAGCGGCTCACCTCCTGCCGCATTTGCCGAAATCGCATAAATGCCGGCGACTCCATGGCCACAGTTTCAAGGTGGAGATCGTCGTCGAGGGAGAGTGCGATCCCAAGCTTGGCTGGGTGATGGATTACGCCGATATCAGCGCGGCCTTTAAGCCGCTGTGGGCAAAGCTGGATCATTATTACCTGAACGAAATTCCGGGCCTTGAGAACCCCACCAGCGAGGTGCTTGCCCTTTGGATTTGGAAGAAGCTTAAACCCAAGTTGCCTCTGTTGAGCGAAGTGGTGGTGGCGGAAACGTGCCAGTCGCGATGTGTGTATCGGGGTGAGTGAAATCAATCAATGTGCCTGTTCAAGCTGCACAGACATTTTTCATGGACTGCGTTTAGGGAGTACGTTCCGCTGGCCGGGCAGCCGGGTTTGTGGTCGATGTATTTGTCTTTTCCGAACAAATCTTCATCTTCGGGCACGGCGTCCGCTGGTTTCTTGTTTTCCGCTGCCCATTGGACTTTTATACCGTCAATATTGCGCCGATTTACAGCGCAGGTTCGTTGTTGAGCCTTTCTTAATGCACTGGTGGCGTTCGGAATGACCATGGCGGCGAGAACGCCGATGATGGCCACGACGATCATGATTTCGATGAGGGTGAAGCCGGTTGTTGGTTTAGTTTTCATGAACAATTTTTGGTTGTGAGTTGTTTCGAACCGCCGGCCGGCACATTCGATTTGCATAAGTATTAACAAGGCCGCGGGAAAAGAGTTTCGGTCGTCTCCTACGGTTGCGGCGGGCTGAGTTAAGGGAAAAAACCTATCGCGTCCTTCCGAACCATTGCTCAATATCCCTCCGTAATGACCCATGAGGCGAAAGGGATTGAAGGCATGAATAACTACCAGTTGGAAGAGTTAATCGGGCAGAAGATGCGGCAGGGCGGGGTGTCGGATCCAACGATCGCAGCTTTTCTGCAAGCGGTGCACAAGGTCCAGGCGGGGGACATGGGAATGTTGCCTGAGGATACGATTGAGCCGATCGATTCTCTACCGCGATTGGAGGAACTTCCAGCGGACCGGGCCGCTAATGAGGCTTTGTTGCAACAACTTGCTGTCATCAAGCTGAACGGCGGCCTGGGCACCGGGATGGGATTGGATAGGGCGAAGTCGCTCATGCCAGTGAAGGATCAGGAGACATTTCTCGATTTTATTGCGCGCCAAATTTACCGCCTGCGCGGTGATAAACGCTTTCCAGCGTTCTTCCTGATGAACAGCTTCAGCACGCAGAAGGACACGCTGGACTATTTGAAGAAGTATCCGGCGCTCAGCGGGGATGACCGATTGGACTTTCTCCAAAGCAAAGTGCCAAAGCTTGAAGCAAATACCCTTGAGCCTATTTCCTGGCCTAAAGACCCGGAATTGGAGTGGTGTCCCCCTGGGCATGGCGATTTGTATCCATCGCTCCTGGCCAGCGGCTTTTTGGAAAGGCTTTTGGCCCAGGGTATCAAATATTTGTTTGTCTCCAACTCTGATAACCTGGGGGCAACAGTCGACCTGCGGCTTCTCGGTTACTTCGCTGAAACTGGGCAATCGTTCATGATGGAAGTTGCCGAACGTACCGCTGCTGATCGAAAAGGCGGCCATCTCGCCCGGCGAAAGGCCAGCGGCCGGTTGCTGCTCAGGGAATCTGCTCAATGTTCCAAGTTGGATGAGGCCCTTTTCCAGGACATTCAACGCCATCGGTTTTTCAACACCAATAATCTTTGGATACGGCTGGATCATCTCAAGAGTGCCCTCACTGAGAATGGCGGGGCCATTCCTTTGCCGCTCATCACCAACTCCAAAACTGTCGATCCAAAAGACCTTACTTCTCCCAAGGTGCTGCAGTTGGAATCAGCCATGGGCGCGGCGATTGAGTGCTTTCCCAAGACCGGAGCCGTGGTGGTGCCCCGGACACGCTTTGCTCCGGTGAAGACCACGGCGGATTTGCTTGCGCTCCGCTCGGATGCATATCGCATCACGGAGGACTTGCGGTTAGAACTCGAAGAAGCACGCAAAGGCCAGCCGCCGATTGTAGATTTGGATGCGCGTTATAAACTAATGGCCGACTTCGAAAGCTGCTTCTCAGCCGGCGCACCTTCGCTGCTGAAATGTGAGAGCGTTAAAATTACAGGTCCGATGACCTTTGCTCTTGGGGTTGTTTGCGAAGGTAAAGTCGAGTTCATCAACCGGAAGGCGGAAACCAAACAGGTCCCGGCTGGCCAATACAAGGATCAGGTTGTGGAATTGTGAGCGAGCTTTCCGTCTCTTGCAAATTTTGTTCATGAGTTCAGACTTGTGCCGTTTGTAACTCGAAAGAACATGCAATCCATTAGCCCCATTGTCGAACAAGCCCAAGGCTGGGTGGCGGAAGACCGCTGGAGAGACCCGGCCGTATGGGAGATGATCGCCAACGGCGGCAGCCGCGCGGTGCATCATATTGAGAGCCCGGCCATGGTCAGCCTTTGCCGGATGAGCAACGTGCGAGATATTGATGGCCTGGTGGCAATTGTCAGTGTAATCCGTCCCGGAGCAGCCAACGAACAAAAGAAACTCCGGTTCACCCGCCGTTATCAGCGATTGGAACCTGTGACTTATCCGCACCCATCCCTGGAGAAATGCCTGAGTGATTCCTGGGGGCTGGTAATTTACGAGGAGCACATCCTGAAAATCTGCGAGCAATTCGCCGGGTTGACTGGCGGGCGGGGAGATGTTCTGCGGCGCGCCTTGAACAAAGGAAACCAGGAGGTTATTGAGACTATCCGGAAGGAATTTTTTACTTCCGCACATGCCTTGGCCCGGGAAGATCGTGTTATCCAGGAAGTTTGGGAGTTGGTCGCCGGTTTCGCCGGATACGCCTTTTGCAAGGCCCACAGCGCGGCGTATGGGCTGGAGGCTTATCAATCGGCTTGGCTTAAATGTTATTTTCCCACGGAGTTCATGGCGGCAGTCCTAACGAATGGCAAAGGCTTTTACGACCCACTGGTTTACGTGCTGGAATGTCATCGTCTGGGCATAAGCTTGCTGGCTCCCTGGATTAACCAACCTGGCCCTGGATTCGTGCCTCTGGACAAACAAATTCGGGTGCCCATTTCTTACATCAAAGGCATCAGTGCCAAAACAGTGGACCGAATCCTGAGTGCGTTCGAGCAAGGAGCCTTTGAGTCGATGCTGGACTTTTATCGACGCGTGCAACCACTGCCTGAGGATCTTGAGTTACTCATCCGCGCGGGAGCTTTTGATGGTTTTGGCAAAACACGCGCGGAACAATTTTGGGAGGCTCAATTTCATCAAAGAACGTTCAGCCGTCCGGATGCCGCAGGCCAATCCTGGCTGCTGCCGGATGAACAGACGCATCGCATGCCAGAAGGCCCATTGGCTGAACCAACTCGGCATGAGAAGCTCCAGCTTGAGGTGGAACTCTTCGGTTTTCCGGCCAGCGGACATCCTCTGGAATTGCATGACAACGTGGGGTGGGAGACTTATTGCCCCGTTTCACGCTTGGGCGAATTTATTGGCGAGCAAGTTGTGATGTGCGGACTGGTGATTGAACAGCGCGTCCATCATCAAGTTACGGGTGAGCCGATGAAGTTTCTGACCCTGGCTGATCGCACTGGGATTGTTGAAACAGAGCTTTTTGCTTCCACCTATCGAAGCTACGGCACGGCCACTGTCCGCTACCCGGTCTTGGAGATCGCAGGCACGGTGGAACCCTTTGAGAATGGGCGGGGGTTTACCTTGCGGGTGCAGTGGGCTGGGAAGCCGCGATTGCGGGCTGGCACGGATGCAGGTTCTGCTACTAAAGAATGATTCCGTTTGAGTTTAACGCCACGGGCTCTATTTTTGTCATATGCGTCTGCTGGTTGTGGAAGATGACAAAAAAATTGCTTCGTTCGTGGTGAATGGATTGAAGCAGAATGGGTTTGCGGTGGATCACTGCCCGGAAGGTGAGGAAGGGCTGCTCATGGCCCGGACGGTGCCTTATGACGCTGCCGTGGTCGATGTCATGCTCCCGAAGCTGGATGGGCTAACCCTGGTGCAAACTTTGAGGCGGGACAAAATCCGCATTCCGGTGCTGATTCTTAGCGCCAAAGCCACCGTGGACGATCGCGTGAAAGGCTTGCAGGCAGGGGGCGATGATTACCTGGTAAAGCCATTTGCTTTTTCCGAACTCCTGGCACGTGTCCAGGCATTGATTCGCAGGTCCACCAATGCGAGTGAGCCCACTCGGCTCCAAGTCGGCGATTTGACCCTGGATCTGCTGACCCGAGAAGTGAAGCGCGGCGATACAGCCTTTGAATTACAAGCCCGCGAGTTTTCCCTCCTGGAGTTCCTGATGCGGCACGCGGGCCGAGTGGTTACCAAGACGATGATCCTGGAGCATGTGTGGGATTATAGCTTTGATCCACAAACGAATGTCGTGGATGTGCTGGTTTGCCGGCTGCGGAACAAAATCGACAAGGATAAAACAATGTTACACACGCTGCGCGGAGTTGGCTATGTCCTTAAGCCTGCTTAACCGGTTCCGGCGGAGCTTCAGCGTGCAGTTGAACCTCTGGTATGCGTCGATCTTTATCCTGAGCGCCGGATTTCTTTTCGCGGCCATTTACCTGCTGCTGGCTTCAGCCATCCAGCACAAGGACCGGGAAGTGATTGAAACCCGGCTCAAGGAATACTCCGCTATTTACCAAAGCGGCGGAGTGCCGGCGCTAAGGGGCTGGATTTCCCGCATGGGCGATGCCCAAAGCCAGCGCTCATTTTTCGTAAGGCTGGTTGGCCCTTTTAACAACGTTCTCATTCTGGTCGCCCCAGAGGATTGGCTGGCCTTTGAACCGCCGCGCTTTGAATTCGGCACGCCAACGCAGGTAGTGTGGGTTCGGATCCCAAAAGATGAGGAGCGGGATTTCACACTGGCAGCCAGGACATTCCGGGATGGCTCTATGCTTCAGGTGGGGCGCAGCACCAATAGTCGCGAACTGATCCTGCAGCCTTTTCGACGCATTTTCATTGGGATAACAGCGCCTGTGCTGCTGCTGGCGATTTTCGGCGGCGCGTTCTTTGCCCATCGCGCGATGCAGCCGGTCCGCCAGATTGTTTCCACCGCCGACTCCATCATCAAAACGGGCGATCTAAGCCGCCGTGTCGCATTGCGCGCTTCCAATGATGAGTTGGATCAATTGGCGCTGCTGTTCAATCGGCTCCTCGAGAAAAATCAGGCGTTGATCAAAAGCATGCGCGAATCGCTGGACAATGTGGCCCATGATTTGCGCACCCCAATTGCGCGAATGCGCGGGATGGCCGATGTTGCCCTGCGCGCCGAGCGAAGCCCGGAGCAGCTCCAGGAAGCTTTGGTAGATTGCGTGGAGGAATCCGACCGCGTGCTGACCATCCTAAAGACGCTCATGGATGTTGCCGAGGCCGAATCCGGCGCAATGCCACTCGCGCTGCAACCGGCGGATCTGAACTCGCTCGTGCGCGAAGTGGTGGATCTTTACTCGGAGGTTGCCGATGAAAAGCAGATTGGCGTTGCCGTCCATTTGACAGAGCCGTGCCGGGCCTTGGTGGATTTGGTTCGTATTCGCCAGGTTTTTGCAAATCTCCTCGACAATGCAGTTAAATACACCCAACCCGGTGGCAAGGTGGAAATTCACACCCAAAGGGAAGGGGAGCAGGCAGTCGTGACCTTCCGCGATAATGGCATGGGGATTCCCGCGGAGGAACAGGACAAGATTTGGAGCCGCCTCTACCGAGGGGACAAGAGCCGCTCACAACGGGGACTCGGACTGGGTCTCAGCCTGGTAAAAGCGTTTGTGGAGGCGCACAAAGGTCACGTGGAAGTGCGGAGCAAACCTGGCGAAGGTTCAGAATTTGAAGTGCGACTGCCAGTGAGTTCAGGGAGTTAAGCCCTCGCCGACAGAGGCTTCATCCTCTTCTGGCAATAAATGCCCAGCACAACTCCGAAAATGAGATGGGCGGACACAGTCAGAAAAAGAAACTGACCATTTAAGGGAAGGCCGAAGAAGGAAGCATAAGGAGTGAGGAGGAGCATGGTTTCGACAAACAACGCCCAACCGATGGCAGCCGGTAAAAAATTGGGCCGTCTAAAAGCCGTCAGCATCGCCAGGAACATTATGCCCAGGGCAGCGCCATTGGAGAAATGGTAGCTCCAGCCAAGCGTGTGAACCAGCCATCGGGGCTCGGGCGAGCCAAGCAGCAACTCGCCAAATTTTGGAAAAACCTGGAACAAAGGCGCACCATTGAGCACGAAAGGCAGCCGGTATAGATCGTACGCCACGGCAGCGACGAGTCCGCCAATGGCTCCGTGAACCACCCAGAGTCCCGCGTTGTCCAAATCCTTTGACCGATGCCGATTCAGCCAACCTACCGCGATCAGAAGACCGGTGGAAGGGGGCAGCACCCAACAGCCGAAAGCATGCATCGTCCAATAGCCATAGAAATTGCCCAACAGGCAGGCAAAGGATAAGAAAGCCAGGAAAAACACAACCGGGCGCGAGCTCAAAAATGTGATAAAGGTGTGCCGCAATCTTCTCCTATGAAAGCATGAAGATGTTGGCAGCTCAAATGTTTACAGCGGGTTTCACCCACTTGGTTTTGGGACACTTCCCTTCAGATACTGGGTGCGGGTAAAGGGAAAAATGGATCCAAATCGTGTTATTCTGATTGCCGAGGATTCCGAGGACGATATTGATTTGCTTAAAATCGCCTTTCGGCGGCTTGGCATCAAAAACGCCATTCAGGTGGTCAAAGACGGCCAGGAGGCTATCGATTATCTTTCTCGATCTGGCCAATATGTGGATCGCCAGAGGTTCCCTTTTCCAGGGATCATCTTTCTTGATATGAAAATGCCGCGGAAAACGGGTCTGGAGGTCCTCGCCTGGCTTTGCGATCATCCGGAGTGCCACATCATACCCACGATGATTTTTACTTCCTCGAGCCAGGAGTCTGACGTTACTCGAGCCTACCAGTTAGGGGCCAATTCCTACATGGTCAAGCCCGGATCACTCGAGGAATTAATCGAATGCCTCCGCGCTACAATGGCCTTTTGGAACCGGTGCTTGATTCCGCCGCTCCCTCAAGTCTGTTAAGTCAGATTCTCGCGGCAGGTTACAGCGGTTTGATAAGCTTAAAAAAGCGCGGGGAAGCGTTTGGTTGCAGCTTTATCGTTTTTCGACCACTTACAACCTCTGGCGGGTTTGTAACCACGGACCAATTGTTTCCCTGCAGGCTATCGGTAGCGATCAAGACATAACCGTCAGCCTCAGTCGGCCAGGAGACCTCCATATGGCCGTCTGGCATGGGGTGAAGGGCGAGCGGGTAGACTTTTTCAAAGTTCAAGCTCCAGCCGCCCTCTATCATCCCACTATCTTCGCGTTCGTCATCGAACACGAAGAGAGACCAAGTGCCATTTGGGTCCGCTCCCTGGAACACCGACAAGTCCGGAGAGTAAGGTCCGGCTGGTGCCGGGGCTGGAAACACTGGGAACAAGTAATCAGCATCGGGGAAATAACCGGTTGGTTTGTACCTGCCGCTGGTGCAGAGGGAAGGGATCTCAGTTGGAGCTGAATCATCAAGCGTGAGCGTCACGTCTGTGAAGTCGACCGTGCCGTTGGGGCCGGCAATAATGTAAGCGGCCTGGCCCTGCGGGCTCACCAAAAGCACGTTCACATCCGATTGGGATGTGTGGGAGAGATTGGACAGAGTAACGGTGACGCTGGCGACCCGCCATGGCACAGAGGAAATCGTAATGGGCGAAGGATAGACGCTTGCGGGAGCATCATCCACAATCTCAATATAATTTGTGTTCCAATAGGTAGCCGTTTGGCTCAGGGAGGAAAGAACGGTTCCGCCCCAAAGAATCAGGCTCAATAAAGCGGTCTTCATAGCTAAGCTATCTCTGATAAATTTTGGTAATTACATCCCTCCATGGATGCTCCTTCCTTGGATTACAAAAAAGAAGAATTAGGGTTTTTGCTACCTTTTGCAAGAAGAATCCTTCCCCAAGTTTGTAGGTTTTATGCATTGAAACAAATCCGATCCGCCACAATGTCGTAATGTAAGTGGATAAATGGAAGGTTCTTATCAAAATCGGCCGGTAAGTGGTGAGTGGCCGGGCGTCCATTGCGCAGCCAACGGCGATCTTCCTGGCAGGTGTCAGGATCCATGCGCTTCAACCGGTTTCAGCCGAGCGCGTTACTCGAGATGAATGACCACCTCTACAAGCGTATCGAGCGGCGGCAAGCCTTCCGTTTTGATGCGCCAGTTGTCGTCATTGTCGCGGCCAACCCGTGGATTGTTTACCAGCGCGTCTGGGTCTTCGATCAACGATATTATGGAACCATCCTGCTGGGCTTTGAAGACACCTTCCTCAAAACGTGAACCTACGAAAATCCAATTTCCGCGGGACATGGTTTTCGTGGTGTGGACATCCAAGATGCAGTCCTCGGCCTGACAAGCCAGACGACTACCTTTCTCAGCCCAGCGAAGTTCGATTCGGACAGGATCGCCCGGGAGGGGCTTGGATTTATTCTCCGGAAAAGGGTTACCCTGGGTCCCTTTGGCTCCAAGCAGGAGCATCGCAACATGAACATGCCAGGGCTCGGCTTCCGTGCGGAGGAGACTCTCATGCGTTTTTCCGGCGGTGTTAACCACCAGGTACTCCGCTAATGCCTCCTTCATGTTCAAAAGTGCCGGGAAGGAAATTGTCCTTTGATTTTTGTCGAGGCGAACCTTGCCTAGCTCGAAGATTCCGGGCGCTATTTTTTTTAAAGGAGGTTTATCCGCAGGAAAAGCCGGGATCGCGTTGGTAGAGGATGACCCCGAAGATACCGGCCCAGCTTCGGCATTGAGGATTCCTGCGCAGAGGCTCAGCAGGACAACAAAATGCGCGATTTGATCCATTCTGTACAAAGTTCCATTCTCAAAAGGTAAAAACCAGCGCAAAAATGCCGATTCCACTCTGCCGAGCTGCTAACGGTCTTTTTTGCGCCCGAAGTAACGAATTTGCTTTTCTATTTATTTTATTTGCGGGGTTTCGACTCCTTGCCTACCGTTTGGCACGACCTGAGCTTTCGAGCTCTATCTGGCAGGGATTGCCCATGCCACCGTTTTCAATTTGTATGACAAAAAAACCATTATCGGCGAATGAACTGACCGATTTAATTGTGGGGCTGAACAAAGTAGCCCGGAACCTGTGGTGGACCTGGAGTCAGGAAGCGCAGGAAATCTTCCAAGAACTGTCGCCCCGTGGCTGGCAGAATCTCTACCACAATGCCGTCGCCATCTTGCATGAGGTTTCTGACTACGAACTGCGCGTGCGTTTGCAGGATCCTGACTTTGCTCATCGTGTTCGCCAGGTGCTCCAAAGTTTTGAAGAGTATATGGGCCTGAAGGAAACCTGGGGGCGGAAAAATGCTCCCGAGCTTCACGAAAAGCCGGTCGCCTATTTCTCTGCGGAATTTGGTTTTCACGAAACGCTTCCAATTGCTGCCGGTGGTCTCGGAATCCTCGCTGGCGACCACGCCAAATCGGCGAGCGACCTCGGCATCGGTTTTGTCGGCATCAGCCTCTTTTATCGGGAAGGGTATTTTCAACAGTTGATCAATCATGACAATTGGCAGACTGACTATTACACCCTGCTGAATCCAAGGAACCTGCCGATTGAGCCGGTGCTCAACGCCAAGGGCGAACCGATCATTTGCCAGGTCGAAATCGCAATGAACACGGTCTTCTTCAAGGCATGGCGTGTTAACGTCGGCCGTTGCCCGGTGTATCTGCTCGATACGAACCTGCCGGAGAACGAGCAGCATCTGCGCGATTTGACCCTGCGAGTTTACGGTGGCGATACCACCACGCGCATCATGCAGGAAATTGTGCTCGGTATCGGCGGTGTGCGCCTGATGCGAGCCCTGGGCCTTCGTCCTTCCCTGTTCCATATGAACGAAGGACATGCCGCGTTTCTCGCGCTGGAACTGGTGCGCGAGAAAATGGCGGAAGGCAAAACCTTCCCGCAGTCCTTGGAAAAGACGCGCGGAGAGTGCCATTTTACCACCCATACCCCTGTGGAAGCCGGTCATGACCGGTTCACTCCCGGACTGATGGAGTATGCGCTCGGTTACATGAGCACGACTCTTAAGCTGACCAAAAGCGACTTCCTCGCGCTTGGCCGGGTAAATCCTGCGAACCAGGACGAGCCCTTTTGCATGACAGTGCTGGCGCTCAAAGCGAGCCGTAGTGCCAATGGCGTGAGCGAACTGCACGGTCTGGTTAGCCGACAGATGTGGAACTGCCTTTTCCCCGACAAGAAGGTCGAGGACGTTCCAATCGGCCATATTACGAACGGCATTCACCTCCTGGGCTGGATGAAAGGCCCCGTCCGCCGCTTCTGGCGTCGGAAGCTGTCAGTCAGCGCGGAAGGCGCTCCTTTCGGCGAAAGCACAAGCTTCTGGCTGCGCAAACCGTCGTTCCACTGGGAAACCGATATGAACGATCCGGAATTCTGGAAACGCATGACGGACCCTGAATTCATTTCGGACGAAGAGATTTGGGCGCTCCGTTTCAAGCTGCGCCGGGAGCTGATTGAGTTTGCGCGCCGCCGGTTGTTGATCCAGGGCCATCGCATTAGTCAAACGGACTTCATTGCGTTCGATCAGCTTTTGAATCCTGATGCCCTGACGATTGGCTTTGCCCGTCGCTTCGCGACTTACAAACGTGCACCGCTTATTTTCCAACAGTTCGAAAATATCGTGAAGCTGGTGCAGGACAAAAATCGGCCGGTGCAGTTCATTTTTGCCGGCAAAGCGCACCCACGTGATGACGAAGGCAAGCGCTACATCCAGCATATCATTCATTTGAGCAAGTACAGCGAGCTGAAAGGTCACCTGCTCTTCATCGAGAATTATGATGTGCATGTGGCCCGCCAAATGGTTTCCGGTTGCGACGTTTGGCTCAACAACCCGCGGCGTCCCTTGGAAGCCTCCGGCACCAGCGGTCAGAAGGCTGGCTGTCATGGCTGTTTAAATTTCAGCATCCTGGATGGCTGGTGGCGCGAAGGCTTTGATGGCACAAACGGCTTTGGCATCGGCAGCGATGCCCATCCTGATTCCATCGAGGAGCAGGACCGGGTGGACAGCGCCAATCTTTATCGCGGTTTGACTGAGGAAGTCATTCCGATGTTTTACCAGCGCGATGCGAATGGCATCCCTCGTGCGTGGATCCAGCGCATTCGCCGGGCCATGGCGACCCTGGTGCCGCAGTATAACACCTGGCGCATGGTGCAGGAGTATACTCAGAAATATTACCAGGTGAAGAAATCCTGAGGATTTTGCCTTTTGTGAAGGACTGGCGGATGGTGTGCGCAAGCGCCCGTCCGCCTTTGCTTTTTATTGTTACCGCTTGGTCTAATGGCCCGGAAGATGTAGGTTTACTTCGTGATTGGTGACATCAAATCCCTGTTCCGCGAAGAACTGGAACCTCGTTTTAAAGAATGGGGGCTTCCTGCTTACCGGGTCGATCAGGTCCTTGCCTGGATTTACCAGCAGCGGGTCGCCGGCTGGGATGCCATGACCAATCTCCCGAAAGCGCTTCGGGAAAAGCTTAAGTCAGAGTTGTCTTTCACGAATCTGGAATTGGTCCGAAAGCAAGGATCCAAGGACACCACGCAAAAGTTTCTTTGGAAGCTTGGGGACGGTGCCTTCATCGAAAGCGTGCTGATTCCGGCTAACCCCGCTCTTTACGGGGAAGCCAGCGATCGGAATACGCTCTGTGTTTCCACCCAAGTGGGCTGCGCTTACGGTTGCAAGTTTTGCGCTTCAGGGTTGGAAGGCTGGAAGCGCAACCTGCACGCCGAGGAAATTGTCGACCAAGTGCTGGCGGTGGAGCGTTGGAACCAGGCACAGCAAACCCTTGAAAACAGCGGCGAATCACCGTTATCGAATCCGTCAAAGCCGCGCCTGATTGATAACCTGGTGATCATGGGAATGGGCGAGCCATTGGCGAATTACGACAATTTGCTGAAGGCCCTTAAGATTTTAAACGCTCCGTGGGGCGGGGGAATCGGGGCGCGGAAAATTACCGTGTCAACGAGTGGTCTTGCTCCGCAAATCCGCAAGCTGGCGGACGAGCCGATGCAATTCCGGCTGGCCATTTCGCTGCACGGCGCGACCGATGATGTGCGCTTGAAGATCATGCCAGTGAATAAGAAATACCCACTGCGGGAGCTCACCGCCGCTTGCGAGTACTATCAGGAAAAGAAGGGCCGGATGATCACACTCGAATACATCTTGATAGCCGGGGTTAACGACGGGCAGGATCAAATTAAGCCATTGGCGCAGCTTGCTCATCGCCTGCATGCTAAGGTGAACCTAATTCCTTATAACAAGGTCGAGGATCTGTCGTGGGAACGGCCTTCGGTTGAGGTGCAGGAAAAATTCCTGGAAAACCTCGAAAGGCAGGATGTTATTGCAACTTTGCGACGGGAAAAGGGGCATGATATCGATGCTGCTTGCGGGCAGTTACGTTTGAAGACAGAACGGGAGCTGGCAAAGGCTGTCGTGGAGCCAGCAGTGTAAAATCTCTTTGCCTCGAATACCATTTAGCCCAACCTTATATCCGCATGATTGCTTTGCTTGATTATGGCTCCGGCAACCTTCGCAGCGTTGAGAAGGCGTTGTTGAAGGTCGGCGCTGATGTTCGGCTGGTGACTGAGCCAGCGGCGCTCAAGGATGCCCATGCGGTTGTCCTGCCAGGGGTCGGCGCCTTCGATGATTGCATCACAGCCATGCAGAAGCAAAAGCTGCTCGATGGGGTGAAACAATTCATCCAGACCGGGCGTCCATTTCTGGGCATCTGCGTTGGTTACCAGGCGCTCTTCGAAAAGAGCGAAGAGTTCGACAGTTGTGCTGGCGGCATCGGCATCTTCAAAGGCAAAGTCGTGCGCTTTTCCTCAAAGCAAGGGCTAAAGGTGCCGCAGATTGGCTGGAACCAAATTCGTGTGACTCAGCCGAACTGCCCGCTTTACCGAGGGATCAAGGACGGCAGCTACGTTTATTTTGTCCACAGCTTTTTCCCTCGTCCGGAGGACCCAAGCATCGCCGCCACGCGGACCGAATATGGCGAAGACTTCGCTTCTTCGGTTTGGAAGGAGAATGTTTATGCGACGCAGTTCCATCCAGAGAAGAGCCAGGCCGTAGGCCTGCAACTCCTGAAGAACTTTGTGGATCTCGCAAAGTTCTGATGATGCGTTGGTATGAAGCCCCGCATTTCCCGGCTCTTCTATGTCATGTTCCTGGTGGCCCTTTTCGCGCTCTCCCTCCTCTTCCTTGCAATGAACAAACGGAAAGCGGAGTTCGAGCTCACGCAATGCACCAACCAAATGGCGGTCGTGGCGACCGCCGCGGTGAAATGGAAGTCGGTCCACAACGGTGTGTATCCCGCAGATCTTTCCTTCGTGAGGGATTACGGTGAGCCGCGGCTCCTGGTTTGCCCTTCCGACAAATCCAATCTGCTTCTGCAACTTGTGGATTGGCCCAAGACGAACATCACCGCGCTCAGCACATACGAGTTGGCTTCTTCTGTCGGCCCCAACTCAGGCTCTGCATCGAATACTGCTCTCTTTCGCTGCAGGATTCACCTGATGACGGTCTATGCGGATGGCCATTCGTCACGGGGAATAGTTGAGAGACGATAATGGCGGCTTAAAGGTAATCGACGAATGGCTAGAGGTCCCTGGATGAAGTTTCAGGCACCATCGAACTGAGTAGAGGTGTCACGTGTCGCGGAGAGGAAGTCCATGGAGTCGTTGGAATAGTAGTCCATATTCTGCCCTCGCGACGAATCGGCTCCGATCCTGATTGCTCCCTCAGGCCAAGCATGCGCCGCTCCACCCAACCTTTCTCATTTGAGTTGATATGGCAGCGCGGGCCGTCAAATCCCCTGGCGAAATCCCGAAAGGTGCCCATGGCAAACTTACGATACCCCGAGGTTCGGAACTCCACAAAGGCGGAATGAATTCTTAAGGATGAAATAACTGGAGAAACAAGGGCTCATCGAACAACTCCAATCGGACTTCTTGTGCTGCAATTTCCACCTTAACGGAGTCAAAAAAGAGGATCATTTTAGCTCGACCTGCGGGTCTGAGAGATATTGGGAAAAGGTTGGTGTGGCTTTCTCCGTGAACAATGGACTCGCCGCTCGTGAGGGTGCTGGGGAATTGGGGCAGGTTGCCGGTTATCGAGGTTTCAACAAAGATCAGCCGGAGATCCTGGAGCCAGACGGTGCCGAAGTCTATTCCGGGACGGCCTTCGGAGTTGTGGAGGCAGGCGGGTTGGAAAAGAACGGTTACGGTGGCGTCCTGCCGGGAGATCTCGGTGACCTTTGAACCACGCAGGTCAATGGCGGTGTTCATTGATGTGAGTGATGCCACCCAAGCGGCTTGTTGTTATGAAATTAGGACGGAGAAGAAATATTGTCCTTGGCACCTGTTGGATGAATGGGATTCAGGTGCGTGATAGCATGGAACATGAGGTAGGCCAGGAGCAGGAAACCGGCGAAAAGAGCGGAGAGGAGGAAGGGCTTCGGGTAGTAGAACCAGGTGAATAGATCGGTGGCGATGTTCACGGGGTTGAGGAAGATGTCCCAGCTATTCCAGCGGAGAAAACGTCCGATGTAGACGCCCAGGCCGCTCAGTCCTGTGGCGGCGAGGACGAAGGTCCATCCAGCGACGCGATTCCAGACGCGAGCGGCCATTTCGTGGACGAGGTGGAGGGATAAAAATCCAACAGCCAGACCAATGAGAGCGAAGAGGAAGCTGACGACGAGGTCCACCCAGTAGAGCCCGCCGGGAAAGCGGCTGACATGAACGAGGTCGGTCACGATGTAAGGGGCATTGGGAAAGAAGATGAGCCAGCCGAAGGCGCAGGCGAAGAATTTCCAATCGCGGGTGCGTTTGTGATGAAACCAGTGGCCGAGGACGACGGCGAAGAATAGAGGCGTCCAGGCGAGGAAAAGATTCCAGATAAGAGAGAGGTGCCGCGATTGGCCGGTGCAGACGCCGCGAATCCCCAGCAGGACGGAAGCGATGACTGATGCGAGCAGCAGACAGAAGATCGGGAAGGCCGCTCCCGGCTTGAGGTGGAAGTTTTTCAGGCTTAGCCGCAGGCGTTGCATGCTGGGATTCATTTTGTCGGTTCGTTCGGCGGTTGATTTTATTGCCCTGGAATCACCCGTGTATTTGGCGAGGTTTTCCTGTCACTGGAAGATCCGGCCAGAGAATCCGCCCAATGGCTGAGGAAGAATTTTTTTTCCTGGGGAAGGAAGGTAGCGGTGCTGGGGCCGATGAGTGGTCGCAGGGCAGTGGTCATTTGAATCATGACCAGGACGAAAATAATGGTCCAGATGCGAAGGCCGCCTTCGGATCGAAGCCGCAGGTGGTGCATGCCGTGGAACAGGAATTTAATTCCGAACACGGTGGCGACGAACCAAAAGATGAGGTGCAGGCCGCCCATCATGACAGGCGAACTGGTGGATTGGGAGAAGACCCAGGCGACGGGTGCGAAGCCGATCAGGAGAATGGTCATCAGGGCGAGGGAGCCAGCGAGGAGCCCGAAGACAGTTCCCAGCCGGGCCTCGGAGCCGCTCAGGCAGGAGAAAATGTAAAGGCTCGGCAAACAAATGAAGCCACAAATAAGCATGCCGATAATTAGTTTGGCTGGGGCGGCCCAGATTTGACTGCCCATGGAGAAGCTGCCGACCACAAGTCCGTAAAGTCCAGCGCAAAAAATTGCGATGACCAGCAGGGCTGCGATGA
>JAQGOV010000259.1 GCA_028293425.1 Verrucomicrobiales bacterium | reverse complement strand
AATTACTGCCTGAAGGACTGTGAGCCACGATGGTATTAAGCAAGGTGACTGTGCCGTTGGTCGAGTAAATGCCTCCACCAGCGCCAGCGCCATTCGTGATGCCTATCCCGTTTAGAATTTTGTTGGTCACAATCGTCACATTCATCAAAACGGCTTCTCCTCCGGCATTGCACAAGGCTCCTCCTTTTCCTGCGCCCCCCTGACCGCGCACGTTGTACATATTAAAGGTCCCGTTCTGCCCCTGGGCCACGTTCTTCATAAGGGTGCTATTTGTCATCAATAGCATGCTCAAATTATATATACCACCCCCCAAGCCATCCCCGCCATTTCCTCCGCCTCCCTGTATGCTGTTGGCGAGGCCTCCCAAGGTTAAATTCTCGACCAAAAGGCAACGGTTGAAAGTGCCTCTCCCCGCATTATAAACGCCTCCCCCGGCGCTCTCGAAGCCCGCGTTGGCGGAGCGGCCCGTTATTGCGGAGTTGCCGCTAAGGGTGGTGTCGGAGACATCAATCGTCCCTTGGTTGAAGATTGCCCCTCCAAAACCCTTTCCTACACCAGCAAAACGACCGGCGTTTCCACCAAGCGCGCGGTTTTTCTCAAACGAACACAGGCGCACGAGGATCGCACCGTTCGTCACACTGAGCCCACCGCCGTTTCCATTTCCCACCGAGCCTCCGTTCACAGCAACAAATCCACCGCCGGCAACATTGCTCACAAAACTGGACCCTATCAGGCTCGCCTGTCCCCCCTCGCTGTGAATGGCTCCACCATAAGCCGCGCCTGCTGGACCGTAGTTGAATGTGTTCAGCACAGCCAAACTCCCCGTGCTCAGGTTGGATACAAAAACATTATTGGTAAGTTTGAGGTTTCCTCCCACATTACATACGGCGCCACCGTAACTACTTCCTGGTGGGGCGAAGCTCAAATCTTTAAAAGTATTTCCTCCCGTCGCTCCCATCGCCCAATTACGTGCGAATACACACCCCGTGGCGCTCAACTCCCCGTTTATGACACAAATTGCCCCGCCGTTGCCTGCGCCGCCGGATTTAGCCCCTAACATGTCGGGACCGCTGTAGCTACCGCCAACTCCTCCCAACACAGAGTTGTTACTCAGAATACAGGAGGTTAGAAGAACATTCCCATTCTGAACCAGTATAGCGCCTCCATTCGCGGACTCACCAGGCTGCGCTTGCGTCCCGTTTGCCCCATTCACGCCCTTCGTTCCCACGTACCTGCCATTGACAAGACTCAGATTGACGAGTTCCAGGTAAGCTCCGGGTGCCACTTGGAAAAGCCGCACCGCGTTGTTGCCATTTATCACGATGTTGTGACCGGTGCCGTCCAAAACCAGGTGGTTCGAGATATTCAATGTGCTCGTAAGCGTAATGGTGGCGTCGCACGCGAACGCAAAATTTCCACCGCTTGCAACCGCGGTCTCTAAACCCGCCTGGTCGCAGGATGAAATAACTGCACCGTGCGCGGAGTGGACCGAGGCCGAAGTTGATGCAAGAAAAAGAAAAATTCGTCCCAGTAATCGCAATGCCCTCATAGTTCCTTTGATTTCGGAAATAATGAACCTTCAGCTTTAGAAAGTCCAGCCGAATCTGAAGCGGACCTATAACAATTGCTTTCCTTAAGTTCCCAAAGTTAAAGACTTAGTTAAATAAGGAATATTAACCGGGCACTTCGTGGTTTTATCAAACACAGGCAGACACCCGGCTTGTTACTTTTTTTAATCGTCATCACTCTCCTCTCCTGCCACCCTCAACCCGATGAACCCGCTACGTTACGAAGTATCGGACACACGACGCCGTTTGTCCGGCACCAGGCAACAAAGAGGTTCCCAAACCGGTTTCTCATCAGTAGGTGCCTGCCTCTTAGGCTTAGTGTTTGCTGCGGCTGGCACCTACATTATTCTGGTCGGAACCAAAATGCTTCCTGTAAACCCGGCCACGGTCCACGCTCCTTATTGGATTGTTACTGCCATGGGGACAGTGTTCGTTGCTCCCGCCATATGGATCTGGACCTTGGCTTGGCGGCAGCACACAGCCAATCGCCGAAACCAGGAAGCCGCACGGCATCACCCAAACGAACCTGCCCTGGCCGATTACCCTTGGAACCCCCGCGGCTACCAGCCCCAGCGTTGGCGAAAAGCCACCGGCAGAGTCACGGTCGCGCTGCTACTCACCCTTTTTCTCTCTGCTTTCAACTACTTTGCTTTTGAACCGCAATCACCGTGGCCGCTCAAAGCCTTCATAGCGTTGTTCGACCTAATCGCCGTCGTCATTTGGTGTGTCGCGGCCCTAGCAGTCGGTCGGGCCATTAAGTTTGGTGGTTCCCAAATCGCATTTACGTCCTTCCCTTATCGTTTGGGCAAACCCATCGTGATTCGCTGGGAGCCCGCCTCCGGAATCGGTAAAGCGAATAAGGGCTCCTTCACTCTACGTTGCATAGAGGAATGGTATGAGACCACTGGCACGGGCAAGGATCGCTCTCGTCAGATCGTGCATGAAGAAATCTGGAGTGGCACGTGGCGCCTGGACCAGCCCCGGGATTTCCAGTCAGGCCAAAAAGTAGATTTTTCTTTTGCTGCGCCTGCCGATCTCCACAGCACGACGCTCAGCGCCGACCGCCCCATCTTGTGGGAGTTCGAAGTAAAGCTCGATCTCCCTGGCCTCGACTTCGATGAAACCTATCTCGTGCCTATTTACGGGCGTGTTGGCGAGAAGATTGAAGCCTGAAGCACAGCAAATTAAAACGCATACCGCACCGGACAATACGGCATCTCCCTGGCCAGCAAATCGCAAAACGCCTGCACCAGCTTTCCCTTTGTCCCCCGCTTATACCGCACGTTAAGCCCTCCTCCTTCAGAAATCTTCTTCTCCTGCATCGCCGGCTGCCACAGCAGTTCCTCCGCTTTTGGATGCCATTGCAGGTTCACTTCGTGCAAACCTTCATTGTGCGTCAGGAAAATGATCTCTGCCTGCAACTGGCGCTTGGCCTTCTCTGACGTCCCGTCATTCACCATCTGGAACAGTTCGGCATAATCCCGGAGCCAATCTGGGTAATAAATCACCGGGCTTAAATTCAAGTGCACCTCATAGCCAGCCTCCACAAAATCATTGATCGCTTCAATTCGCTCCGGGATAGAACTGGTCCGCACATCCACCACTTTGGCAATGGATGGAGGCATCAGGCTGAACCGAATCCTCATCTTGCCGTGTGTCTCGTAGTCCAACAGATCCCGGTTCACGAACTTGGTGGCAAATGAGCCTTTCGCATCCGGCAACTCTCCAAACAAATCGTAAAGGTCCCGAACGTTCTCCGAGATCAGCGCATCCACCGAGCAATCGCTATTGCAGCCAATGTCATAAACCCAATAGCGCGGGTCCACCTGGTTCGGCACTGTTTTGGGACCGAGCTTCCCCACGTGTCTGCGAATTCCTCGGCAAATATCCTCAATGTTCACGTAGGTGGTGATTGGATTGGCAAACCCCTTTCGTCGCGGCACGTAGCAATACACGCAAGCCATCACGCAACCGTTCGCGTGACCCGGTGCAATAAAGTCCGCGCTCCGGCCATTCTCCACCGTGGTGATGGACTTCTTCACACCGAGCACCAGCACCGTTCGCTTGATCTGCACCCACTCCGCGACAGCCCCTTCGTTCCCATGCAGCCCGGGAATATTCCAATGCGACCGCACGATGCGGCGCTCCGCATCCGGGAAGCGCTCCAGGATTTCACGGCCTCGTGGATGCTCCAAAACGGCAGGCTCATGATAAATGAGACCCACGTCCAAAATGCTGGAATTGCTTATATTTACTGGCATGAAAAGAGCTCCGGAAGAGCACAGTTACCATACCACACACCCACGCGGATGCCACCTTCTCAGAGCAAATTAAACCGGCGATGTGAGTAATTCGGCCCCTACTTTGATTTGCGTGGGATGGTCACACCAATGTCCGTTCCGCCGGACGGACTGGGCTTAAAAGCGATGATGTACTCAACTCGCGTTCCCGACCTCGAAACGAACCAGCTTTCTTTTCAATTCCCCGCGGGCGACGTCGCTGCCTCGGTGACGCGTGTGTCCACGACGATGGGCGAAGCGCTGCCGCCCAAAGCCCGTTCGGCAATCGCTATCGTCTTATAAACATCTCGTCGCAACCTGAAATCGGCAAGAGTTCGGCCCGGGATCGTGGCCGCCGGAACACTCAGGC
>JAQGOV010000245.1 GCA_028293425.1 Verrucomicrobiales bacterium | reverse complement strand
TCTGCTAGGACCAATCCTGGGAATTGCGGCAGTCATTTGTGGGCACCGGGCGCGCGCGGATATCAGGGCATCATCCGGGCAGATTGGTGGAAAGGGGATGGCGCTGGCTGGAATCATCTGCGGCTATTTCGCCACGTTCTTCATTTTCTTCGCAGCCTGGGGGGTGTTCTTTGTGGCACCCAAGATCATGGCGCATCAGAGGATCGCTGAACAACAGAAATGCCAGGAGAACCTTCAGTTAATCCAGGGCTACAAAGAAAAATGGGCGCTGGATTATAATCATCCTGCCAACTCCGTGCCGCGAGATAACGAGTTGTTTGGAGTGGGAAAATATCTTGAAGCCAAGCCGATCTGCCCGGCACATGGAACTTACGTTTTGAATGGGGTGCAGGATCCGCCGTATTGCACTTTGCACGGGGCAATTCGGTGGTAGGCGGAGCCAAGGGTCTGTTTTCTAGGGGCGGGAAGTGGCGCGTCGAGGTTTGCTGGCAGGTTTGTCGGAGATCGGTTTTTCGAAGGGCTCCGCATGCGCTTCGTGGCGATGCCAGTTTTCCACGTATTTTTGCGCAAGTGCCGGGTCGTTAATCACGAGCAGGTTTTCCGCGTTCTTCTCCTCCGCGGACTTGGTGAAGTTGAAGGAGCCGGTGATAATGATGCCCTCGTCAATAATCATGATTTTGTTATGGGCGATAGCGTGCTTGGCGTCGATCAAAGGAGGGATGCCGTAGTGTTCCAGGAAATCGGCTTCGCTGTATTTCTCGGTGCGCTGGCTATCATCCAAGATAACCCTGACTTTGACTTTGCGCTGGTGGGCATCGGTGAGAGCCTTGGCGATGGGAGCGGAGGTGAAGCTGTAGGCCTGGACAAATACAGAGTTGGTGGCGTGGTTCAGGGCAACCACCACGGCTTCCGTGCAGCCGCCCTGGGGTGAAAAGAAGACCTGGATGCCTTGAGGAATGGTCGCGCGGCGCTGTTCGCAGCCGGTGAGGGAGGCAAATCCAACAAAAATAACGCAAAACCAGCACTTTGTTCCCGATAAAGTCATGTTCACAATCCCGTTGTTCCGTGATGAAAACTACTCGCTTCCTGATCCCACGCAAATGGAAATGGTGCCAGGAAGAAGAACTCGGCTACTCTTTGCGCCCGGTTTGGGACCTTTGCCTGGTCACTTCGTAGAGAAACACGGCGGCCGCGCTGCCCACATTGAGCGAATCTACTCCCAGGTGCATGGGCACGGCAACGGCCTCGTCGCAGGCGCTTAAGATTTTCGGGCGAATGCCTTCGCCTTCGCTCCCAAGAACGATGCAGCAATCGTTTTTCAGCTCGGCCTGGTAAAGGGTGCGGCCTTCCACATGAGGATGGGCTGCCACGGAACGAACTCCCTGATTACGCAAAGTAAAAAGCGTGGCGGCGAGGTTCTCGACCTCGATGACCGGCAGCTTAAAAATCGTGCCCATGGAGCTGCGGATGGCGCGCCTGAGATAAGGGCTGCTGCTGGTTTCTCCGATGATGAGTGCCTGCACGCCGAAGGCGGTGCAATTTCGAACGACAACACCCAGATTATCCGCGCTGGAGAGACCGTCCACCGCGACGAAGAAACGAGGGTGGGGGCTGCGGGCGAGGATGTCCTCGAGCGTAGGCAGGGTCGGAATTTGGCCAACAGCCATCAGGCCCTGGTACATGGAAAACCCAGTGAGCGTTTCGAGCAGCTTTTTCTCACCCAGAAAGACTTGGATGTCTTCGGAGCGTGCGTCCAGGAGAGGGCGCAGGGGTTCGAGCCAATGGGGAGGAAGGACTACCGAGACGACCTGGAACGGACTTTCCAAAAGGCGGCGCACGACTTTCTCGCCCTCGGCGACGAAGATGTTTTGCTGCTTGTGCTCTTCGTGCCGGCGCATGGTTTGGTAAGGAACCAGCGCCGGATCCTCGAAAGTCGTGATGGTCCGAATCTGCAGCATTTAAGGTGCGGCAGACTACAGAGGATCCTGAGCCGGGGCTCAAGCCCAAAGTCTATGGATGAACATTACAAATGTTCAGAAGCTAGGCCCGGACCGTTTCCTTAGCCGTGTTGATGTGGAGGTTTTCCGTGACGGTTTTGCAAAGGCCAAGGAAGGTTTCTTCGGCGAGGCTGAGGCGGCGGCTCTTCCAATGCGCAATGCCCCAGTGGCGCTTCAGCTTGCGTTTGCCGAGGGGCAAGGCAAAGAGGGATTGTTCCTGGATTTCCTTTTGGGCAATCCATGGAGCGAGGATGCTGACCCCAACGCCCAGTTTTACGAGTTCCTTGATGGCGTCCATGCTGCCAAGTTCGATCACGGTATTGAGCACCATGTCCTCTTCGCGGAAATATTTTTCGATCAAGCGGAACGTGTGACTGGCTTTATTATACAGGACGTAATTTTGGCGAGGAATATCCGCGCGAGTCACCTGGCCCTGGCGCGCCCAAGGGTGCATGGGGCCGACCAGAAACATGAGTTCATCGGAGAATAGAGGATGGAATTCGCATTGATCCTCATTTTCCGGTTGGAGCATGATGGCGAGGTCAATGCGGTGCGTGCGCAGCAGTTCCAAAGCTTTCGAACTATCGCCTGGCTCAATGGAGATGAGGCATTGTGGAAAGCTTTCTTTGAACTCGCGGAGAACGGCCGGGAGAACGTATTGGCAGGCGGTGGTGCTGGCGCCGATACGCAGCCGTCCGCGACCCCACTTGCCCAATTGCTCGAGAGCGGAACGAGCATTGCCCATTTCTGAAAGAATTTTTTCGGTGTGATGGAGAAGTGTCTCTCCAGCCTGGGTGAGCAAAACCTTTTTGCCCAACCTGTCTAAAAGGCGACACCCAACCTCCTGCTCCAGAGCCTTCATGGAGTGGCTCACAGCCGATTGGGAAAGATAAAGTTCTTTTGCAGCCATGGTGAAGCTGCCCGTGCGGGCGAGCGTGGCAAAGGCCCTCAGCTGCCTGCTATCCAGCGGTAAACTCATATATGAATGGCTTTCATTCCTGTCATTAAAACATCCATGAGCATTCATTGGGCCAGTATGAAAATTTTGGCACGGTGGGAGCTAATGGTCGGCGTAATGCGAATACAACCAGGCGATTGCTCGAATTCAACCAAAGGCACAAGTTCCACGCCGCGGAGCCCTTTGCGCCTAGGTTTTGTGCCGCTGAATGATAGTGCGCCGATCATCATGGCGCAGGAGTTGGGGCTCTTCGCGAAGTATGATTTGAGAGTGAAACTCTCTCGCGAAGCGGGTTGGGCTACAATTCGCGATAAAATGGTGTATGGCGAATTGGAGGCCGCGCATGCGCTGGGCACAATGCCGATTTCGCTGACCTTTGGCCTGAACTCCATTCCATGCGATTGTGTGACTGGTCTGGTTTTGAGCCTGAATGGAAATGCGATTACCCTTTCCCAGGAACTATGGAATCGAGGGGTGCGCGATGGCCGGACGCTGCGAAATGAGGTGTTCCGCTTGAAAGGACAAAAGACCATGACCTTCGGCGTGGTTTCGCCGTTGTCATCCCACAATTTTCTTTTGCGAACTTGGCTGGCTGGCCATGGAGTTAACCCGGATAAAGACGTGCGCATCGTGACGGTGCCACCGCCGCAGATGTGCTTAAACCTCAGGGCAGGGAACCTGGATGGTTATTGCGTGGGTGAACCCTGGAATTCGCTCGCGATCCAAAACGGCCTGGGCTGGTGCGTGGCGGTGAGCTGCCAATTGGCCCCTTTTCATCCGGAGAAAGTCTTGATGGTCCAGAAGCGGTTTGCCACGGAACGTTCAGAGGAACATGTGGCTATGCTCGCGGCGCTCCTGGAAGCGTGTGCCTGGTGTGACGACACCACAAACCACTCCGCCATGATTCGGACACTCGCACGGCCCGAATATATCAATGTGCACGAGAGTGTGCTGCAGGCAGGGTTCTCAAACACCTTTCAGTTCGGCAACGGCCGTTCCGAGGTGTTGCCCGAATTTACGGTTTTCCACCGGCACGATGCCAACGAGCCAACGCTGGAGAAATCGGCCTGGGTGGTGAACAATTTGTTGCACAGCGGAGTTTTGCATGACCCATCGACGTTCAACGCCAATGCGGCACGACAAACGTTCCGTCCCGATATTTACCAGCAGGCGTTGAAACTTATGACCTCGGTCCCTGCATCCACGGTCGCACGTGCTGAGTTGGCCATGGCCTAGCCCCGGCCTACTGAAACCATCCCGACGCCCGAGCGGGCGAAGAACACATCCGTGTACGGGAGAGATCCGTACACTTGAATTGAGTAATCCCAGAAACTACTTATGCCCCCAAATGACACCATGAAAAGCACCTACCGTTCTAATCGACGCCAATTCCTCCTCACTGGAACCAAAGCAGCCGGGATTGCGACGCTGCTGGGAGGCATGCCTCGCGGATGGGTGGGTAGTGTTTACGCGGACGATTCGCCTGAAACGACGAGCATGAAGTTCGGCATGATCGCGCTGACAGATTGCTCTCCAATTGTGATCGCGCACGAGAAAGGCTTGTTTAAAAAGTATGGCATCAGTTCCATTGTGTCCAAAGGGGCGAATTGGGCCGCCATTCGGGATTCACTTTCGAGCGGGGATTTGCAAGCTACGCACATGCTTCTGGGAATGCCGATCGCCTCAACGATGGGACTGTTGGGGTCGCCAAAGAAGCCCATGATCATTCCCTGGATTCTAAACCGTAACGGGCAGTCCATCAGCCTGCGGAAAACTTACATGGGGAAAGTGCAGGATGATCCGAAGGCTTTGATGCCGTTTGTGCAAAAGGCCAAAAGCCTGGGGGAGCCACTGACCTTTGCCATGACGTTCCCACCTGGAACGCACGCCATGTGGACACGCTATTACCTTGGAGCAGGCGGCATCAACCCAGACAAAGATATTTCCCTGATCGTGATTCCGCCGGCTCAGATGGTGGCGAACATGAAAATTGGGAAGATGGACGGCTTCTGCGTGGGTGAGCCCTGGAATGCCCGGCTGGTCGCTGACGGCGTGGGCTACACTTCCTTGAACACGCAGGATATTTGGAAAGATCATCCGGAAAAAGTTTGCGCGTTCACGGCCGACTTCGCCGCGAAGAATCCCAAAACGGTGAAAGCCGTGCTGAAAGCGCTGCATGAAGCCAGCGGGTGGCTAGACAAACTGGAGAATCGGCCTGAGCAGGCGGACATCGTCTCGCGCCCAACTTATATCAACTGCCCGAAAGAGATCATCCTGGGCCGGTTGCTGGGAGATTACGATTTTGGCGACGGCCGGAAGAAGAAGGATCCCAACTACATGATTTACCAGGATCGGAACTGCAATTACCCGCAGGCCAAATACGCAGTCTGGTGGCTTACGCAGTTCCGCCGATGGGGAATGGTGTCGGGCGCGCCGGATTACGCCGGGGTAGCGAAACAGGTGATGCGTCCGGACATCTACGAAGAAGCGATGAA
>JAQGOV010000505.1 GCA_028293425.1 Verrucomicrobiales bacterium | reverse complement strand
TTCGATGACTAAGGCGGGCATTCTATACAGCACCTTGTGGAGCGAGACGTTCAAGGATGCGCTCTTTCGCGATGGGCTCCGGCGGTGGCTTCAAGAAGGTTCAGTCGCTCACGACCAAAGTCATGTGAGAGACTTTTCATTGCTGCCCATTCCCCAGGAGGACCAGGCACTCGGCCGCCAATTTGCCCGCAAACTTAAACAGCGGAAAGCGATCATGGGGGTGTTCGATGAGGGTTGCATGGGGATGTTTAACGCCATCATCCCAGATGAACTGCTTCATCCCACGGGGTTGTTTAAGGAGCGGCTGAGCCAGTCAGCTTTGTACGCGGCGATGCAGGAGGTCAGTGATGCCGAAGCCCACACCGTGTTGGATTGGCTGCTGAAGCGCGGCATGCAGTTCCGCTTTGGGCAGGACGAAGCCACTGAACTGACGGAGAAGCAAACTCTGCAACAGTGCAAAATGTACCTTGCGGCAATGAGGATAGCTGATGAATTTGGGTGTGCCACCATCGGGATCCAATATCAACAAGGCTTGAAGGATCTCGCACCTGCCAGCGACCTCGTGGAAGGGCTTTTGAATAACGTGGAGCGTCCACCCGTGAAGTCAAAGGATGGACGTTTGCTTTATGCGGGGGAAGCGCTGCCGCATTTCAACGAAGTAGACGAATGCGCGGGGCTGGACGGGCTGATCACGTATCAGCTTTGGCGCGAACTTGGTTTTGCTCCCGAGAATACATTACACGACCTGCGCTGGGGGCAGCATTACAAGGGGCAGGGCGTGGATGACTACGTCTGGGTTTTCCTGATTTCCGGAGCAGCGCCGCCAGCGCACTTCACCGGCGGTTACAAGGGAGCGAGCAGCGAGCGACAGCCGCCCATGTACTTTCGCCTTGGTGGCGGCACGCTGAAAGGGATTTCCAAACCCGGGCAGATTGTTTGGAGCCGGGTGTTTATTATGAACCACCGCCTTCATTGCGACCTGGGAACCGGACGGGTGGTTGAACTCCCGGAAAAAGAAACGGAACGGCGCTGGCAGGAAACGACACCGCAATGGCCGATCATGCATGCGGTGCTGAATGGGGTATCGCGTGACCAGATGATGGCCCGGCACAAGTCCAATCACATCCAGGTGGTGTATGCTCCGAATGAGAAAGAGGCACACCGGGCCTTACGTGTTAAGGCTGCCGCTCTCGCGGAGCTCGGGCTTGAAGTGCACATCTGCGGAGATTTAAAGCTACAGTAGCCGCTGGTTACTTTTGATTGTTCCCCGCATCCAGCACCAGGAAGTGGGTTCCGCCTTTGCTCCAAACGCGCATGAGGACGTTGTCTTTGGATTTCTTAACCCGGTCCACAAAGTCTTTTGAGTCCTTCACTTTTTGGCGGTTGACCTCCATGACCACGTCGCCCGGCCGAATACCATTCTCGAAGGCGGGGGAATCTCTTTCCACGTTCACGACCAGTGCTCCCCGCACATCATCAGGAATCTCAAACTGCCGGCGCGCTCGATTGTTCAAGTCAGTCACTTGAAGGCCGATCATTCCTTCCATCTTTGGGGCTGCGGGCGTTTCTTTGTTGCGATTGCTAGCGACCTGTTCCCCGGGCAGGGCGCCTAACGTCGTGGAAAGGCTGAGGGCTTTGCCTTCACGCAGCACTTTCATTTCGGTTTTTGTGCCCGGTGAGGTTTGGGAAATTTTCAGCCGCAACGTGCGGCTATCAATTACCTTTTGGCCATTCAGTTCCGTGATGACATCGCCTTCCCGTAAGCCGGCCTTGGCAGCCGGCCCATTTGGGCTGACCCCGCTGACGATGGCGCCGGCCACATCCTGAAGGTTGAAAGCTTTAGCCAAGTCCGGAGTTACTGGCTGGATGTAAACTCCCAAATAGCCACGGACGACCTTTCCCTCGGTGATAATTCGTTCCATCACACCGCGTGCGAGGTTCACTGGCACGGCAAAACCGATTCCGAGGCTGCCCCCGGTCCGGCTGATGATGGCCGTATTGATGCCAACCAGACGCCCGCCGGCATCTACAAGCGCGCCTCCGGAATTGCCTGGGTTGATCGATGCGTCCGTTTGGATGAAATCCTCGTAGTCCGTGATTCCGAACCCTCCTCGGCCCACTGCGCTGGCGATACCCATGGTGACGGTTTGACCGACTCCGAAGGGATTTCCTACGGCCAGCACGATATCGCCGACCTGCAAGTTGGTGCTATCGGTCATTACGATGGGAGTAAGGTTCGATGCTTCAACTTTGATCACCGAAATGTCGGTGGCTTTATCAATCCCGATCACCTTGGCATTGAGTTCGGCGCCACCGGAAACGAAGCTGACTTTCACTTCGTCCGCGCCTTCCACCACGTGGCTGTTGCTCAGAATATAACCGTCCGGGGAAATGATCACTCCGGAACCAAGGCCCTCCTCATGCTTCGGGCGGGAGGGACGCTGCGAAGGAGCGGTATCTTCATCCCCATCTTCCAAACCGAAGAACTTGCGCAAAAGCGGGTCGTTCAGGAGAGGCGAATTTCGTCCGTCCTCCTTCACCGTTTTGGTCGAATAGATGGTCACCACGCTAGGGGCGACTTTCTTCACGACTTCGGAAAAGCCTGGGAAAATCCTTTGCTCTTTCGGCAGCGGGTTGGGCTGAAACTGCACCTTGGGGACATCTGCGGCTTGCAAGAGGCTTGCGCACGCCAGGCATGGGAGGAAGGCCGCTTTCCAAAAAGACTGCAAGCCGCGCCCCCATCCCGTTTGTTTGAACATCTTCCCTTGAATTGTCATAATCCGATGCGTCATCCCGAGGCAGTTGGTTAAAGGTATGGTAATTATTTCAGCCTTCGTCAGAGAACCATACATGAGTAATCATTTGTTTTCTTTAGGAAAATCCGGCCGCTTTTTTGGGGCAAATGCCTACTTTAAACCTGGAGGGGCTTCTGGATGACCTGATGCCTGAAAGCAACAAGTGCTCCGAACCCGGGAATTCGCGAGAATAGCCTCGAAGCTCATTTTTTCCGAATTGACAACCCTTTGCCATCGTCAGGAAACTACGCATATGAACGAAACCCCTTCGAACAACAACTTGTCTTCAAGACGAGACTTTCTGAAGACCGCCGGTTACTTTACGGCGGCTTCAGCCCTGGCTGGTGTCACTTTGCCCCAAGTGCATGCGGCCGAAAATAATACCCTGCAGATCGCCCTGGTGGGCTGTGGCGGTCGCGGCACCGGTGCTGCCGCCAACGCCCTCGACGTTAAAAACAAAGGGCCCATCACTCTGGCCGCCATGGCGGACGTTTTTGATAAACGCCTGAGTTCCAGCTACCAGAACATCAAGGAGAAGCACGGCGATGCAGTCGACGTGCCCAAGGACAAACGATTTATTGGCTTTGACGCCTACAAGCACGCCATGGACTCCCTCAAGCCAGGGGATATCGTCATCCTGACCACCCCGCTGGCTTTCCGCTGGGTCCATTTCACGTATGCCATTCAGAAAGGTTTGAATGTTTTCATGGAGAAGCCGCTCACGGCCGATGGTCCAACCTCCCGCCGGATGCTCAAGCTGGCCGATGAAGCCAATTCACGGAACCTGAAAGTCGGAGTCGGGTTGATGTCGCGTCACAGTCGCCCGATGCAGCAGCTTCATGAGCGCATCCAGGGTGGCGAAATTGGCGACATTCTGCTGATGCGCGGTTATCGCTGCCACGGGCCGGTGGCCTCGATGGCGTCGGTGGCGAAGCCTGAGGGCATTAGCGAGCTCGCGTACCAGATTCAACGGTTCCACAGTTTCCTGTGGGCAAGTGGCGGCTGTTACAGCGACTTTTATATTCACCACATTGACCATCTGTGCTGGATGAAGAACGGTTGGCCGGTGAAAGCCTCGGCACTCGGCGGACGGCACTACAAGAAGGATCCGGAAGGTCGCGATTATATCGATCAGAACTTCGACACATATGCCGTGGAATACACTTTCGCGGACGGCTCGAAGTTCCTGTTCGAAGGCCGCTGCATCAATGGCTGCGAAGCGATCTACCACAGCATGGTCCATGGCACCAAGGGGAGTGCGGTTGTCTCGGCCAGCGGCGATTGCAGCCCTCCCTCCAGCACTTGGAAAACCCAAAGCCCCGATCGTAACCCGAAATCTCCTAACCGCATCTGGACATCAACCACCCCTCCTGGCCAAGGGGATCCTTATCTGAACGAGTGGAATGACCTAGTGGATGCCATTCGCAACGACAAGCCATACAGCGAAGTGAAGCGTGGTGTCGAAGCAAGCCTCGTGACTTCCATGGGTCGCATGGCAGCGCATACCGGGCGGGAAATTACCTTTGACCAGATCCTTAACTCCGAAGTGGAATTAGCTCCGGACGTCGACAAACTGGTTGATTTAAATTCGCCAGCACCAGTGAAAGCGGACGCGAACGGCAAATATCCCGTGCCTCAGCCGGGAATTGTGACCGATCGGGAATACAAATCCTAAGTTTTAGCAATTCACCAACGGGACGGACCGAAAGGTTCGTCCCTTTTTGCATTCTAGGCACTCGCCCGAGACCGTAGGAGGCAGAAGCATTTGTCTAGCCCCCAAGCCCCAAAGCAGTTGTCAAACCCGGACGGTTGTTTTAGCTTTCGGTCAATGCCACGCCCCTACCAGGCCGGGAGAGTCCTATGCTTTGCTCTCTGCTGGCTGGTTTGCTTTTTGTGCCTCACTGGACGAGGGGAAGATCGAACCCTGGCGGAGTTGAGACTTAAAGCCGAAAAAGGAGACGCCGAGGCTCAGTATAGCTTGGGAGTCATTTACGACTTGGGTATTGGGATGCCCAAAAGTTATGCTGAATCCGGTCAGTGGTATTTGAAGGCTGCCAGCCAAGGTCTTGCGGAAGCTCAGTTTCAACTGGGTGTTCGTTATTTCGAGTTCGGAAAAAAAGCGAAGGAGAATTACACCACGGCATTCACTTGGTTTTACAAAGCGGCAACCCAGGGGGTGGTGGAAGCCCAGTATAACATCGCGGTTATGTACCAACTGGGCCGCGGGGTTCCTCAGAACTCCGTCGAGGCTTACAAGTGGTTCAACATCGCCGCAGCCCAGGGCTATCCCAAGGCCGTTTCAGCTCGTGAAACCGTGGGAGCGGAATTGAGCAGCCAGGATATGCTGGACGGCGAGCGCCGCGCCGCCGCTTTCAAACCCCAACGTACGTTCAAAGCCCTCGCTTCGAATCCGCTTGGGATGGATGCGGCGCCCAAGACCAGTGGTACAGGTTTTTTTCTTTCTGAGGATGGTTATCTCATCACTAACTACCATGTCGTGGAAGAAAATGGCAGTTACGTGGTAAAAACCAAAACCGGCAGCTTCCAGGCCAAAATCGTGCGAACGGATGTAACGAATGACCTTGCCCTCCTCAAGGTTTCCGGAACCTTTAAACCTCTTCGCCTGGGCAATAGCAGGGAGGCGAAGCTGGGCCAGAGCGTTTTTACGATTGGCTTTCCGAACATCGATTTACAAGGCGTTCAACCGAAGTTGACTCGTGGTGACATTAACAGCTTGGCAGGGATAAAAGACGACCCGCGCTTTTTTCAAATGAGCGTGCCGGTCCAGCCCGGGAACTCGGGCGGACCTTTGGTGGACCTTCATGGGAACGTTCTGGGAGTGGTTTCCCTGCGCCTGGGAGATCTGCGAACTCTTAAAATTTCCGGAGCTATCCCGCAGAATGTGAATTATGCTCTTAAGAGCTCCCTGGTTAGGTCATTTCTGGAAGGTTTCCCGGAGCTGGCCAAAAGTCTAAGATCTTCTGATAAAGCGACTAACGATACATTCGAAGAGGTAGCTGAGCGGATTGAGAACGGAGTTGGAATCGTGCTCGGTTTCTAATCAGGCGAGGTGTTTTCGACGTCAGATAATATCCATCATTTTGTTGTTTACAATTCTGGAAAGTGAGAGTTCACTCATTTAATGGTCCTTTTGCGGTGGAGGGTTTGCACCCAGTTCTCATTAATGGACTAGCCAAAGTAGGATTTTAAATTACCTTAGAATAAGGAAAGCTGAATCATTAGCAATCCATTAGCGTTTTGAATTATATGCGGCTTATCTGTCGTTGCTGTGGGGACAGTTACGAGAAACGTCCTCAAGCGAATCCAAATATTTGCAGCGGTTGCGAGCAACTGCTGGAGGATGATTTCCCCGCTTCCACGTCTCACCTCATCGAGTTGGAGGTGGAAATGAAGGATACCAATCGTGATTTGCCACCTGCGCCCCCGGTCACATCTAATCCTCGCCCCGCTTCAGCACCCAAGAAATAGTTCCTGTGGTCACTTTCCGGCAGCTTGAGAAGTCTTGGACTGCTCCTCATAAAGCAAAGCCAGATCTGTTAGCAAGGGTTCAAGCTTCCGATAATATTCCTCCTCGTTGAGCTGGGATTTTGTTTGTCGGAGTTCAGCAATCGATTGCTCAATTTTATCCCTGCGCGCCCGCAACTCCAGGGACCACTGTTGCTCGGTTGCGCTTCGAACCAGGTGCCATTGATGGGCTCTGAAGCCATCCAGTTCAGCGCCATCCTTGGCCCGCTTCACTGCATAAATGCCGCGGAACCAATCCGGTGCGGTGCCCAGTCCGTCTCCATTGTCATCCAGCAATGGATGCTCTGTCGCGAGCCGCCGGTCGGACTCATAAAAAGCAGTCAAACGCCGTGAAGCCATTAGAAAGGCTTCAAGCAAGGAAGTCTGTCCGTCCTTGTCGAGGTCAGCAGTCGGGTCGGCGATAGCTTCGGAAAGATACTGGCCGAAGCGGGAGAAATTTTGTTCCTGCCCGCTCCGAGTGGAAGTAATCAGGACGCGGTTCTTACGAGAAAGGGTGGTCAGGAAGGGTGCGCTCGCGGAAGAAGTGTCAACGATTGCGACCGGGCGCTTTACGGGTTCCAGCCATTTCGCCAGTTCGGCCGCGGAAAAATCAGGGCCTCGCAAATTGAACTTGGCTTCCTTCCCATCGAAGGTGCCGTGGCCGATCAGAACCAGCCAGAGTTCGCCGGCGCCTGCCTTACCTTCATTTTCGATGGCGCGCAGAAGTTGTTCTTTGTCAGCCGTTGAGCCCGGTTCCTCGAATCCTATTTTTCGCGTTGCGATGCCCGCCTTTTTCGAAGCCTCCTCCCAGTGCCCGGACCATTCCGTAAAAAGTTTTCCGAACTCCTCTTCGCCCGCGGCGCCTTTCACCAGGATGAGGACGGGTTTTTCGGCCGCGGACGGCTGTGCGTCCGCGGCCGCCAGGGTGAGCGCCAGCAGCCAGGCCAAACAGAAATGCCGGACCATGGTCATATGCGCTGACTATACGGCAACCCTTTCGCGAGCGCAAAGGATTCGATCGCAGCCAGGCTTGGATTGCCCGCTTAAAAAAAAGTTGCCCACTCCGCTGATTGTCCACACGATGGAATTATGAAGCCCACAGCGATTCTGCTCCTCCTGATTGGCCTGACCCGCAGCCTAATCGGCGCTGATCCTTCCCACCAAACCCCAGCCGATGCCGAGCTGGCTCAATATTTTCGCGGCCAAACGGACACGCTGGAGAAGGAATGTCTTTCCAGTGTGAGTTCATTGGATTCCTGGAAAGCCAGGCGGGATACGTATCGTGAGCAGCTTCAGGAGATGCTTGGGCTCATGCCCATGCCGGAGAAAACCGACTTGAACGCACGTGTGACTCGCAGGGTCGAGCACGAGGATTTTATCGTTGAGAATGTTCACTTCCAAACGATGCCCGGGCTTTATATTACCGCGAACCTCTACCTGCCCAGGAATACTCCGAAACCTGTTCCCGCCATCCTTTGTGTCACCGGCCATGGCCCTGTAATTACGAATGGAGTGAGCTACGGAAATAAAGTCAGCTACCAGCATCATGGTGAATGGTTCGCCCGCAATGGCTATGCGTCACTGGTGCTGGATACGATTCAACTCGGCGAGTTGCTCGGGGTGCATCATGGCACTTACCGATACGGCATGTGGTGGTGGAACTCGCGCGGTTACACCCCGGCCGGTGTGGAAGCGTGGAATGGCATTCGTGCGTTGGATTATCTGTCCACCCGGCCGGAAATAGATGCCAAACGATTCGGTGTCACCGGCCGCTCTGGCGGCGGGGCGTATAGCTGGTGGATTGCCGCATTGGACGACCGGATTAAGGCGGCCGCTCCTGTCGCCGGCATTACAGATCTTCACAACCATGTGATCGACGGAACCGTGGAGGGCCACTGCGACTGCATGTTCATGGTCAACACTTACCGTTGGGATTATCCGCAAGTGGCGGCCCTGGTGGCACCGCGGCCTTTGCTCCTCGTGAATACCGACAACGACACGATCTTCCCGCTGGACGGTGTGCAGCGACTCTACTGGAAATTGCGAAATGTTTATGGGCTTTATGGGTCCAATGCCAATCTGGGCCTCGTGATAGGCCCAGGGCCACACAAGGATACGCAGGACCTGCAGGTGCCTGTCTTTCGCTGGTTCAACCGTTTCTTGAAGGGGGAAGATCCAATCATCAGCATGGCCGCTGTGCCCCTGCTCAAAGCCGAGGAACTGAAAGTGTTCAAGGAGCCCCCGGCGCTCTTCCGCACCACCAACATCCACGATACTTTCGTGCCCATGGCGGCGGAACCTTCCGCGCCCAAGTCGGCTTCCGAGTGGAACGAACAACGCGGAAAGTGGCTGCGTGAATTGGAGAAGAAAACATTCGCGGGCTGGCCCGAGACGAACGTTGCTTTAAACGTCCATGAAGCGTTCTCTGCCTCCCGCAAAGGGCTTCATCTCGAAGCCTGGGATTTCCAAAGCCAGGAGCATGCGCCTTTGAGGCTTTATGTGCTTCAACTCACTGGCTGGGGAAATTCAAGCCAGGTGGAGTTTAGCCTGTTGGGAACCAACTCAGTGGAAAAAGGTCAGATGCCATGGCAGGGCCTTTCCTTTGCGCGTTGGCTATCCGTTTTGGAAACTGATTTTGCGGAAGAATTGAAACAAGAGCAGGCTGCAATCAAACCACAGGGGAATCCTGAACCGAACTCCAACCAACTCATTGCCTGGAAAAACCTTTTGCAGAGCAACAACCTCGCCGTTGCGTTCCTTGCCCCCCGGGGCATCGGCTTAAGCGCCTGGTCAGGTGATGAACGCAAGCAGGTTCAGATTCGTCGCCGGTTTATGCTTTTGGGGCAGACGTTGGAGGGCATGCGCGTCTGGGATGTCCGCCGCGGTATCCAGGCGCTGCGCTCCATATCCAGGTATAAGCGAATCCCGCTTTCCATTTCCGGAGCCGATGAACTCGCCAGCGATGCGTTGCTGGCATCGCTCTTTGAGCCTGCCCTATTGCATTTGGAACTCTACAGACTCCCGGAAACATTTCAGAAAGGCGCGGATTACCTGAACATTCTTCGAATCCTGGATGTGCCGCAGGTCGCGGCCATCGCTTCAGAGAAATCCATTCTCCGGATCCATGGAAGCAATGAAAGCACGTGGCTCTACCCGCGAAAGGTGATCGCAAATCTCGGATGGAAGCCTGAGCAGTTCAGGACGGAGTGATGGCTGCGTGCGCCACCTCTACTTTGCTGTTCGCCGAAAGACTTTGTGAATGGCGGCCTGATCCGTGGGTTTAATGACCATCTCGTCGATGCAAACGTGTGACGGCCGGCTGGCGACCCACAAGATGGTTTCGGCCACATCTTCGGCGGTAAGCGCATTGACACCTTCGTAGACTTTCTTGGCCCGTGCCGTATCGCCCTTGAAGCGCACCACGGAAAATTCGGTTTCAGCGAGACCGGGATCGATGGTCGCGACTCGAATTCCCGTCCCGTTAAGTTCCAGCCGTAAGGCTCGTGTGATTTGGAGTTCGCCGGCTTTGGCGGCGCAGTAAGCGGCTCCGCCTTCGTAAGCAGTGCGCCCGGCAATCGAGCCGATGTTGATAATCGAACTGCCGGGGTTGCTGGTCATCAGCGGCAGGATGGCGCGGGTCATGCGCAGGACTCCGAGCACATTGCTCTGCATCATGCCTTCCCAATCTTCGTCCTTGGCCGTTGCCACAGTGTCCAGTCCCAACGCTCCACCGGCATTGTTGAGGAGCACATCCACTTTGTCCGTTTGCTCGCGCACCCATTTGGAGAATTCCTCCACGCTGGGCGTCTTGCTCACATCCAATGCGTGATATAAAGCCGCTGGCGAGCCGGCTTTGCGTGCCTCCGCAGCGACCTGCTCCAGCCGATCGGTTCTGCGCGCCCCCAGCAGGAGCTTTGCTCCTTCGCGGGCAACCGCGAGCGCGGCGGCCGCTCCAAAACCGCTCGAAGCACCCGTGATTAGCACCCATTGATTCGCAAGTCGTGATGGCATATTCTGCACAGTTAAGATTCCGGCCTCGGGAATGGCAATACTGGAATTGGTGTGATGGGCCGGCGGCGGTTTGCCGTGAGCGGCAACGGAATTCAAAATTTCGGAAGTTGCAGAGTCGTTCGCCGGGAAAGACGGTTCCGTTTTGTTCCGGCCCTTTGGCGCTTTCCTTCCCCGAAGCGGCGGAGCAGGATCGTGGCGGTCATCCATCGTTCCGCGGACGAGAGGAGATTTTGCCGCGCTTTAGCTCGGTGAGCGGCGCTGTGCTAAAACAAACCCTGGAAGATCAGCCAGAGCCCATTGCTTCGAGGTCCAAAGCGTTTTCTTTGAATGCCTGGTCTAATTAGGCAGGGCTGGACTAATCGGCCTCTGATCCATTTGACGGGAATTTGACTAGCCGCCCAAAAAGCGGGCCACGGCTTCGGCGCGGGATCGGACATGGAGTTTTTCGTAGATGTTCCGGAGGTGGGTATGGACCGTTTGGACGCCAATCGCCAATTCGCCGGCCACTTCCTTGGAGCGATATCCCCGGGTCAACAGCCGGAGGATTTCGCTCTCGCGCTTTGTAAGGTTCATCTCGCGTTCGGTGGCCGAGTCGCCCGATTGAAAAGTTTGGACCAGCATCCTTGCGATCTGGCTGGACATAGGGGAGCCGCCGCGGTGGACTTCCTCAACCGCTGCGAGAATCCTCTCCGGCGGCACGTTTTTCAGGAGATAGCCGGTCGCGCCCGCCTGCAACGATTCAAAGACGCGCTGACTATCGTCTTCGATCGTGAGCATGATAAACTGGGTTTTTGGAAGGCAACGTTTAAGTTCGCGCACGCATTGGACGCCTGACAGCCGGGGGAGGTTGATATCCATCAGCACGACGTCCGGAGGATTGTTCAGCAAACACTGCAAAGCATCCTCGCCGCTCGCGCAGGCGTCGCCCAGCCGAAAGCCCGGGGTGGAATCGAGGATCTCGGCAAGGCTTTGCCGAACGGTCTGGTTGTCCTCAACGATGGAGACTTTGATGCTCATTTTAGTTTGGGCCGAAAGGATTTTTTCGGGATGTAAATAGTGATGGAGGCGCCCTGGCCGGCAGCGCTCTTTAGGTGCCATTGACCGCCGAGATTTTCGATACGCTGGCGCATGTTCGAGAGGCCATGGCCGCCATGACCAGACGGTTGGCCGTTAGAGGTTGAGAGCTGAGGGCTCTGGGGGTTAAAACCGATTCCATCATCAGCAATGCGAACACAAAGAGCTTCTCCGTTCACGTCCAGGCTGAAGCGAATTTCACTGGCCCTGGCATGTTTTACTGAATTGTGCAGCGCCTCCTTGACGACCAGATGAATCTGGTAGCGGACCGGGGAAGGAACGGTCATTTCGGGAAAGGTGTCCGGCAGCTCGAGGCGGCAGCGCAAGCCAGCGCCGGTGACGAAATCCTCGACCTGTTGGGCGAGAAATCGCGCGAGGCTTTCGAGCGTATCGTGCCTGGGATTGAGCGCCCAGACGGTTCCGCGCATATTGTCCACGAGCGCGCGGGCGCCAGCGGCGATATCCGCGAGGTGAATTGACTGCGGCGCATCGACGTGGCGCTGTGCCAGGTCCGCTTTCAAGGCGATGCCCGTAAGGTTAGCGCCCAAGTCATCGTGCAAATCGCGGGCGATGCGGGCGCGTTCGTTCTGCAGGGCCTGCTCGCGCTGGAGGTGATCGAATCGCCGCAGCATGGTCACGCGCCGATGATGCAAGCCAAGCCCGGCCAGGCTGGCGGCTGCCGCACAAAAAACGTAGAAAGGCCAGGTCTGCCAGAAAAATGGGGCCACGGAAAATGCGAACGAGGCCGGCTGGGAGTTCCATGCGCCATTTTGATTGCAGGCCTTCACCCGGAAGGTGTATTTGCCGGGACGCAAATTGGTGAAGAAGGCGACGCGTTGCCCGCCGGCATCGTGCCACTCGGGAGCGGCCGGCTCAAGATTGTATTTAAAGCGCACTCGCTCCGGAGCGGACATGCTGTTGGCGGTGTAACGAACTTCCAAAACCCTCGCCCGGCCGGGGGCGAGGTTCAGCGCCGCGTTTGGCGAATGCCCGCCATCCCCGAAAATGATTTCGTCGTCCGCCCGGACCTGTTCGATCGCGACGAGTGGTGGAACCTCGTTCGTGGGAATTGTTTTGGGATCAATGAGAACGACCCCGCAGGTGGTGGGGAACCAGAGACGGCCATCGCGCGCCTTCCATCCGGCCGGCTGGTGCTCGCCATTGGCTTCGCTGCTTTCCATGCCATCGGTGGTGCCGAACGAGGCAACATCCACGCCCTCAGCCCCGCGATCAGCCACCGCATTCAACTGCTCGCGCTTCAATCGATAAATGCCGCGCAATCCGCTCAGCCACACGTAACCGAGCTCATCTTCGAGTATGCAGAGAATGGCATTTTCCATGAGGCCATGTTTGGTCGTGAAGGAGAAGAGCTTGCCAGCTTTCCAACGGCTTAGCCCGTCTTCCGTTCCTATCCAGAGGGTTCCCTGCTTGTCTTCGTGCAACGCCCAGACGCGGTCGTTGCTTAAACCATCGCGGGTAGTGAACGCATCGAAACGGCCCGCGCGCAAACGAATCAGTCCGCGGCCCTGTGTGCCAAACCACATGTTCTGGTCGTGATCTTCAAGAATGCACCTCACGTCCTGAAGCGGCTGGCCCGTGGCTTTTGTGTAGCGGGCAATGATGGTGCCATCTTTGAAGACAGCAACGCCTCGTGGAGTGCCGATCCACCGTCGCCCGGCTCGATCCTCGTAAAGGGCGTCAATCAGGGTATCCGGCAAATCCGTGGGGGGAATTCGCAGAATGAACCTGTCGCGGAACTCAAACACGCCGTGCCCCGGCTTGGCCAGCCACACCGCGCCATCCGGCAGGGGCCAAAGACAACGGGCGGTGACTTCCGGGAGAGGTTCCTCCCCCTTCATTGGAACCACGTGGTCATTCCGGATGCGGCTCAGCCCTCCGTTGCCACCGACCCAGATCGTTCCGTCGGCCCCCTCACAGACGGACAAAACGTTGTTGCCGGCCAGACCATCGCGTGTCGTGCGTGTA
>JAQGOV010000150.1 GCA_028293425.1 Verrucomicrobiales bacterium | reverse complement strand
AGGCTGCTTTGAGCGCGGGATGGCTGTCGATCATGCCAATGGCGGTGTAAAATCCAGGGTAGGAGATGCCAAACATTCCTACATTGCCGTTGTTGCCTGGCACGTTCTTCACCAGCCAATCGATGGTGTCCCAGGTGTCGGTGTTTTCGTCGGTGTCCGTGGGGCCTTTCTGCGGGTTGAAGGGGCGGACGTGGACGTAAGTTCCTTCCGAGCCATAGCGGCCGCGGACATCCTGATTTACAAGGATGAACTTATCCTTCGCAAGTGTTCTGAAAGACCCGGAGGGGTTGTTGTAATTTTCTACCCCATAAGGTTTCAATGCATAAGGAGTGCGCGTGAGGATGATGGGCCAGTTTTGTGAATCGTCCTTAGGGATGTAAACGCGGGTGAACAGGCGGACTCCGTCTCGCATGGGAATGCGGTGCTCGAATTTCGTGTAATGTTCGGCGAGCCAGGTTGCGTTGGTGTCGGCGGATTTCTCGTCAGCAGCCTGCAACCAAACAGCCGAGAAAGTAAAACCCAGACAAATGCAAAACAGCACTCTAGGAAAAGCATTCATGCGGCAGGATTCTCCGTCACCTGCACGGTGCATCAAGGCAAATTTGAGACAAATCAAGAACAAAGGTCCGGATGGCAAACCTTTCCAATTTGACGCCAGAGCTTTTTGTTCCGCAATATGGATCAAAGCAAAAGCATGCGTGGCATCACATTCTTTTGGATGGTCGGCGATCAGAAGTCCCTGGCTTTGAACAGGATGGTGAATCGTGGATAGCCTCGGTGTTCACCGGCCGCGCAACGTGGATTGGAAGCGTGCGGCAGCTCTGCTGTATGGCGATTGGGGGACGAGCAAGGCTTACGTGATCGGCCTGGCCTTTGTGGCTGCCGGTTATTCGTCTCTTCCGATCATCCTCGCCGTCTGTGCCCTGACCGGCATCGTCGGCTACAATTACCTCATCGTTTGCAGGCATTACCCTGACGGGGGAGGTGTTTATTCTGCCGCTCGCGAGCAGAGCCGGCTTCTGGCAGTGATCGGGGCGTTGCTCCTGGTGGCCGGTTTTATTGTCACAGCCGCACTGAGCGGTTGGGCGGCCATGAGCTATTTCAAGGTGCCACGTGAGTACATTGCAATTTCCACCGTGTCGGTAATTTTTGCGGTGGGCATGATCAACTTCTTCGGCCCGAAACATAGCGGAAGCTTCGCGGTTTCTTTGGCTGTGCCGACGGTGGTAGTAGTTGGTTTCATTATTGTCCTCAGTTTGCCGCACCTGACCACCCGGTTTCTGGAGCCGTCCCACGATACCTTTGGAAAGAATTGGATGGCTTTTGTGGGCGTGATCCTGGCTTTGAGCGGCGTGGAAGCGATCGCAAACCTCACAGGGGTGATGAAGCTTGATGAGGGGTCATCGATGGACGAGCCAAAGATCACCGGGACCACCAGGAAGTCGATTTGGCCGGTGGCCTTGGAAGTGGTGGTGGGAACTTCCTTGCTGGGTTGGGCGATGCTTTCCCTGCCGAAATCCATGGAGCCACAACTCCTGAGTCGCGTCGAGGACATGGTAAGTTTCCTGGGAGAGCATTATGGGACGCTCGCCCTGGGAGCGGTGTTCGGGAAGGTATTTGGGATTGTGGTGGGGGTGGTGGTCGGTCTGCTGCTGCTCAGCGCGGTGAATACAGCAGTGGCCGCGATGATCGGCATGTTCTATTTGCTCGCCCGGGATGGTGAGATGCCAAAGGTTTTTGGACGGTTAAATCCTTACGGAGTCCCCTGGCTGCCTCTGATTTTAGCCGCGCTGCTGCCGATGCTTGTAGTAATTTTTACGCCGAACTTAGAATCCCTTGCGGACCTTTACGCTATCGGGGTGGTGGGTGCGATTACGGTGAACCTTGGTGCCTGCAGCTTCAATAAAAGGCTGCACCTGCGAGTGGCTGAGCGCGTGGTGATGATGGGAACGTTCCTGGTACTTTTCGGAGTGGAATTGACGATTGCGAAAACGAAGGGGAATGCCTTGTTCTTTGCATTGTGCGTCCTGGGGCTCGGGTTGGGCCTCCGTGGTTATGCTCAAAAGCGAGCGGGGTTGCGGACGCTGACTGTGACGGAGGAAATCGCGGCTGCGATCAGCCCGGAAGGAATTTCAGAATTTCGTGAGAACCTTAGCCCGGCCAATACAATCCTGGTCGCAGCGCGAGGGTTGAACCCGGTTCTGCGATTTGCGCTAGAGGAAGCTCGGCTGCGCAAGGCTTCGTTATACGTCCTGTTCGTGAAGGAAGTTGCTGTTACGTTGCCGGGGCCCGTGGAATCACACGAGCCTCCGCGATGGCAGGATGACAAGGAGGCGAGCCGGATCATGTATACCATGATTGGCCTCGGCAAGGAAAACGAAGTGCCGGTAGTGCCACTTTATGCGCTGAGCGATAATCCCGCTGGCACCATTTTGGATCTGTCAGCGACTCTTGGCGTGGACATTCTGATGCTGGGGACATCGCATCGCCGGACGCTGGTCTCACTTTTGAAGGGCAATATCGTCACGGAAGTGGCAAAAAGCCTTCCTGAGAATATCCAAGTGGTTATTTACGGTTAGAGCCGGGCAGTTAACCGCTTTATTTGGAGCAGCGGCTTCAAAATGGTGGCAAATTCTTCTTTAGTTCTCCGGAGGGGTGCCGATTTCCCATTAGATGCAGTGCAGGCCATTGAGCCTGCCGTCTATGGTGAAAGCGAAGGAAATAATGAACGGGAATCCTGTTCCGGCCTCTGAACTGGGGCGGGTCCAGTCTTCCGTGAGCGCCGGGTACCAGCGTGGCAACACGACCTTCCTGAACAAGGCAGATCCAGCCCAGGCCGCGCAAAATATTGCCCAGTACAAGGCCCTGCTTGGCACCATCGCCGACGTGCTGTTTGTGATTGGCAAGGATGGTCATATTCGAACGGCCAAATTTTCCGAGCACCACGAGTATGCTTTGACGGAAGGAGCCCTCACTGGAAAGTCCCTCCGGGATTTGCTCCCCGCGCAGCTTGCCCAGCAGGCGACCTATCATCTCGAGAAAGCGTTGCGCACCAACCAAATGCACAGCTTTACCGGCCAGCTCCTGCTTTTTGGCAAGCCACGGGATTTTCAAGCCTCGGTGCTGGCGTGAGGTGGTGGAGAAGTCCTGGCGGCAGTTCGAGACATCACCGATCGCAAATTCCTGGAGAAAGAAGTCATCGAGATCAGCCATCGCGAGCAGATGCGGATCGGGCAGGATTTGCATGACGGCCTCGGGCAACATCTCACTGGCATCACGTTTCTGACGCGGACTCTGGAGCAGAAGTTAAATGCTCTCGGCCTTCCCGAAGCGGCTGAGGCCGCGGAAATTGGCCGCCTGGTCCTGGAAGCGCTCACTCAAACCCGCACGCTTGCACGCGGACTTTTCCCGGTCGAATTGGAATCCAAGGGGCTGGTGGCCGCACTGAAAGAATTGGCCGCGACCGTGGAAACCATTTCCGAAATCCAATGCGCGTGTATTTGCGATAATGCCATCGTGATTTCTGACCGGCAAACGGAGATGCATCTCTTCCGCCTTGCTCAAGAAGCGATTAATAACGCGGTCAAGCATGGCAAAGCCAAACAGATCATTGTTTCCCTAACCAAGACTGCCGACGAGCACGTGATGCTTTCGATCGGTGATGATGGAGTGGGATTACCACCCGAAGGGGCCAACCGGCAGGGCCTGGGCTTACGCATCATGAGTTATCGGACACATCGCATGGGCGGGACCCTGGAGATTTTACCCGGAGAAGGTGGCGGGACTTTGGTGACCTGCACAGTACCACCGGCAGGAACCCATAACTAACTTTAGAAGAAAGGCAGCAGAAATGAGCATAACGAACAAAAACCAAACTGGTCTCAGAAAAGGCAAAATCAAAGTGCTGCTAGTGGATGACCATCCCATTCTTCGGAAAGGCCTTGGCCAGCTCATCAATCATGAATCCGACATGATGATTTGCGGAGAGGCTGAAGATTCGCCGAAAGCTTTTGAACTCGTTGGCACGCTCAGCCCCGATGTCATGGTGGTAGATGTTTCCTTAAAGGGCGGCAATGGAATTGAGCTCATCAAGAACGTGAAAGCTCGTTACCCGGAGCTGCCAATCCTGGTGCTTTCCATGCATGACGAGTCTCTGTACGCGGAGCGCGCGTTGCGAGCGGGCAGCCTGGGTTACATCATGAAGGAAGAAGCAATCGAGCAGGTGCTCGTGGCCATCCGCCGAGTGATCACGGGCGAGATTTTCCTGAGCGATAAAATGAAGTCGCGCATGCTTCAGCAACTGGCCAGCGGAGGCCGCGCGAAAGGGATCAGCAATCCTATTGAGAACCTGACTGATCGCGAGCTGGAGGTGTTCCGCATGATTGGGGAAGGCCGCAGCACACGCCAGATCGCCGGGGAACTTCATTTGAGCGTTCGCACCGTGGAAGCCTACCGTGAGTACATCAAAGGAAAGCTGAACCTCAAGAATTCAACCGAACTCGTGCAGCACGCCTTTCATTGGGTACATCACGAAGCCGCAGCCTGACTGAAATAGGAGGGGTTGCCTTGTTCAACGGATCCTGCCGTCCATTGGTCCTCCTGGACCAGTGGATTACCCGAAGGAGCGCCTCTCTGACGACAATCTCCCTGGAATCCTTTCTAAAAAGAAATCTGGCGGTTGCTTTCGCAACCGCCAGGTAACAACTCAAGTATTGAAGAAGGACGTCAGGTTGTCGTCAGCCCAACGGCCATTAGTGGGGATGTAGCGGGGCTTTTGCCTGCCCTCTCGATAGGACACGCGGAAAGCAACACAGCATTTCGAGGTTGAAATGTTGTGTTCGTCGTCATACTTCGTCTTCTAGCAAAGCCCGTACCACGCTGCTTTTCAGAGCTTTTGGGCAAGCAGGACGGGAAAAGATGGTGAAATTTAGACAGGATGTCCTGCGAGTGACAAATTTTTGGACAGCTCACGTTAGAATGCGTCAGGCCTTGGCGCAACTGTGGGTTTGGTCTTTCACGAGGTTCCGGTCAGTGAATGGTCCTCGGAATTATTGGGAGGCAGAGTGCAGGGAAGCTGAGGAAGCAAAAACCTGGTGCTACCTGGGTACAAAAATAGAAGCCGGCTTTCGCCGGCTCTATTGCTGGTGATAAGGTCAGAGCCGCAGTCACCAGACTACGGAACAACATGTGATGAGGTCCATGAAATCCTGCTCGAACACCTCATCACTCGCGCTGACCTTTCCGCGGGAGTTACACTCAAGCAGCTAATGAGTGTTTAGCCAATAACGTGCCAAGGATCGTTCGGAGAACATGGGGGCGGAGAAGAAGAAGCGAGACAGTCTATTCGACCTTCACAAGGCCCTTGCGAATAGCATACTTCGTAAGGCCAGCCACTGTGTGGATATTGAGTTTGCGCATGATGCGCTCGCGGTGAGTTTCCACGGTACGGACGCCAAGCCCAAGGCGGCTGGCGATTTCCTTGTTGTTGAAACCATCAGCGATCAACGCCAGAACCTCTCGTTCGCGCTCCGACAAGGCATTCGAGCCTTCGTCCGGCATTTTTTGCTTTCGGCTCTGGGCAATTTCGTCCAGCAAGACTCGTGATGCTGTGGGGCTGAAAGAAACCTCCCCGGCATGAATCAGGCGGATTGCGGTTAAAAGGTCCGTCACTGGCACATCTTTGAGCAGATAACCACGGGCGCCAGTTCGAACGGTTTGAGTAATATGCTCGCGGCTGTTTTGGAGCGTGAAGACGAGAACCCGGCAGGCCGGAAACCGCTTGCGGAGGAGTGTCAGGATTTCCAGCCCGTTCCATTGAGCTGCTGCTGTGTCCAGGAGAATAATGTCCGGCTTCAGCTTTTCGGCCATCGGCAGGACTTCATCCTCGGTTTTGGCTTCGCCTGAAAACTCGATATCGGGTTGCTCGGCGAAAATGGAGCGGAGGCCTTCAATTAAAACGGGCTGGGCGTCCGCCACCAGGATCCTGATTTTGGTGTCCTTTTTCATAGCGAAACGCCAGGATTGTCGGCCGCAAGGCCAATCCTTTCGGCCCGCGGAGTCTCCTTCTGGCACCGGCATTTTTTGGCACATCGTTCCATACAACCTGGAAGCTTCGGAGCAAGTCTAAGGAACTTTGGAGAGCAGTCGAGACTAGATTTTCATTTCCAAGAGCCGCTTGTCACTCGTAAGAAGGGGGTTAAGCTGCTTGGACGAACATTGGCAGCCCGAGAACCTTAGAAATGGCTTGGGCTTATTCCTGAATGGTGCATTGAAATGGTTAAAATAAACAAAGCAGACTCTGGTTTAACAGTGGCGACGGCAGAACTGCCCCACAGCGAAAGCGTTTGTCTGGGCGTGTGGGCTGGAGTTGGCGGGCGATACGAGCCTGGGCCGCTCCAAGGCGTTTCCCATTTTATTGAGCACATGTTTTTCAAAGGCACTGCGGGGCGCAACGCCCGGCAAATCTCCGAGGCGGTGGAGGGGGTTGGCGGGTATATTAATGCTTACACTTGTGAGGACCATACGTGCATTTATGCGAAGTCGCACCGCAAACAATGGCCGCTCGTGTTGGAAGTGTTGCTCGATATGTATGTCGGCTCCAGCTTCGAACCGGCTGAGATGGAAAAGGAGCGTGCGGTCATCCAGGAGGAGCTGGCCATGGATTTGGATCAGCCGCAGGATTATGTGCATGAACTCCTCCATGAGGTGCTCTGGCCGAATCATCCCCTGGGCCGGAATTTGACCGGCACCCGGAAGACGCTTGCCAAGTTGGAGCGAGACCAGATGCTGGCGTTTCGGACGGCACATTACGTGACGGAAAATACCTTTCTCATCGCGGCTGGCCATATTCAGCACCAGGAATTTCAAAAGGCAGTGGCCAAATGGGAGAGAAGCTTTGCCAGGGGAGCTCGACCGACTTTTGTCCCGGCGGAGCAGGCCATGCCCGGGCCCCGGGTTCGGCATTTGAAAAGGCGGGCCGCTCAAACGCAGCTTGCCCTGGGAATCCTGGCTTGTTCGCGACATGACCCAAGGCGTTTTGCTTTAAAGCTTCTCAACACGATGCTGGGGGAGAACATGAGCTCGAGGCTTTTCCAGGCTGTGAGGGAGGACGAAGGCCTGACGTATTCCATCCATAGCAGCCTGAGCCTATATGAAGATACTGGGGCAATCACAGTGGCGGCAGGCCTGGACGCTCCGAAGCTTGGGCAAGCCTTTCGCCTTATTTTGCGGGAGCTGAAGCGGCTCACTAGCACCATGCCGACGGCGCGGGAGCTGCAGAGGGCGAGAGACTACGTGGTTGGCCAAATGGCTTTGAATCTTGAAGGCACGGAAAGCCAAATGATGTGGGTGGGAGAGCAGCTTCTCGGCTACGGAAAAGTTGTTTCCCAAAGTTGGATTGAGGAACAGTTGATGGCGGTGAGTCCCAGTCAAATTCGAAGGCTGGCGGTCGACCTTTACCGGCCGGAACGAATGCGGGTGGCGCTGATTAGCCCGGAATGTGATTCGAAGTCCTTGGAAAAGTTACTGAGCTCTTTTTAGGCCTTCGTACTTTTTCGTAGTGGCGGGCGCGTAGTCGGCCTGATTGTTGGGCGCTTCAGAACCTATACCATGGGTTCAACAATTAAAAGAAGCAGCCCATGAAAACACTCG
>JAQGOV010000111.1 GCA_028293425.1 Verrucomicrobiales bacterium | reverse complement strand
TGGTTACTCGCGGAAGCTGAAGCGGGGACACGAAAAGCAGAAACGGAAAGACGGGGGCTCCGCCCATCCAAACCCGCTCGACGGCGCGCAGTCGAAAAAAGCTGGTCGATCTGGTGCGCCAAAATCCCTTCACCTTTCATCCGTGTGCCATAATTCGGATCATTAAGCTTTCCCCCGCGCAACGAACGGATCTGGTTCAGCACCTTGTCCTTGCGTTCCGGAAAGTGACGTCCCACCCACTCCTCGAACAACTCCTTCAGCCCAAACGGCAGTCGTAAAGGCACATATCCCGCGTATTGCGCTCCTGCTTCCGCCGCCGCTTCCATAATCCGCGGCAATTCATGGTCCGTTATCGCCGGACTCACCGGCGCAATCAGCACCCCCACTTGGATTCCAGCCTGGTTTAGCTCCCGGATCGCCCCTAAACGATGCTTCGGCAGCGAAGCCCTCGGCTCCAGCTTCAGCGCCAGGTCCGCATCCAAAGTCGTCACCGACACAAACACCGCTATGGCATCGTGCTTGGCCAGTTCCTGGAGAACATCGATATCCCGCGTCACCAGATGGTTTTTCGTCACGATCACCCCCGGGTTCCGGAATTCCGCCAGCACCTCGAGACACCGCCGCGTTAGCTTCAGCTTCCGCTCGATTGGCTGATAACAATCCGTCACCCCGCTCACTGCCAGCGTCTGCGGCTTCCACTTGGAAGCCGCTAATTCCTTGCGCAATAACTCCGGGGCCCGCTCCTTCACCAAAATCTTGCTCTCAAAATCAAGCCCTGCCGAAAGCCCAAGGTATTCGTGGGTCGGCCGCGCGAAACAATAAATGCACCCATGCTCGCAACCTCGATACGGATTAATGCTCGCATCGAAACCCACATCCGGACTGTTGTTATAAGTAATGATGCTGGAAGTCGCATCCTTCAGGAACTCTGTCCGAAGGCCCGGATCATCGTCTGCATTCCAATCCGGGTCTCGCTCCAGGTGCAGCTTCTCAAACCGGTTACCCGGATTCGAAACAGCCCCGCGGCCCCGAGTGGAAGAAAATTCGCTCACAGCGGATATTGTAGCTGAAAAACCGCAGAAAGAGAAGAGTTGCCGACTCCTATATCATTCAGCCCCACGGCAAACAATGCTGTTTAGTTCCTCTTTGCGGGCGGCGTCTTTGCGTTTCGATGAGAATGCACGGAAAACCTTCGAACTACCCACACTCACCCAAACCCCACCGTCTTCTCTGCGTCCTCGAGTTCCCCTTCAACGCTCTTCTATTCGGAAAAAGTGCTGCGCCCCATCCTCCGCGCCGACCGAGATCCATGCCTCACCTTCTCCGAATTCTATCTCACCATCCAACGGTGCCCAATCTCCAAGTAGCAAATCATCCGTCCAGAGCACCTGATAGTTCGCCCCCGGCCGTGTTTTCCATCTCAAAACAAAACTGCCTTTCCCCTGGAGAATTTGCAATTCGGCCAAGCCGGACTCCCCAACCCCTGGTGCAGGAACAGGAGTGGTTGTCACCGAAGGGGTCGCGGTCGAGAGCAACATCACTTCACTTCCAGCCAGAAGGAACGGACCGACACCATGATCGGCTGTATCCTCGTATCCGGCTTTGTCCGGAAACTTCCCTTGGGGTTGTACGTAACCAAGCTTGCCATCCGGATGCAACGCGATTCGGACCATGCCATTCCATGCGCGTGCCACCACCGGCCCGTATTCCGCCGCATCCAAATACCCGTTCCGGATGCCCCACGCCATCGCGTAAGTGAACAGCGCGGTGGCGCTCGTTTCCGGGTTCGGAACTTCCCCTGGATCATAGATGCTTGCCCGCCAAAAACCATCGCTCCCCTGCCGGGGCTTCAACACCGCCGCCATGCGTTGCAACATCGTTGCGTACTCCGCTTGTTGCGCGGCGGAAGTTGGAGATTGCTCCAAGATCCTCGCGCACGCGGCGATTACCCAACCCTCGCCGCGCCCCCAGAATTGCTTTTTTCCATTTGCCGTTTTGGCTATCTTCGCGTCGGCATCTCGATACCAAAGCCCTTCGGTCGGATCGTACAACCCTCGCCTCACTTTCATGTCCTGGTACATGGCAAACAATTTATCGAAGTAGCTGTTCGTTTGGTAAAGGTTGCCAAACCTGGCATACACCGGACCGGCCATGAAGAAAGCATCGATCCACCACCAGTCGTCCACCGGCACGTAAGCCACCCGATTGTCCATCCCGGCCTTGAGCGCCGCGATTCGGATCGGCTGAGGATCAACTTTGTACAGGTCGACATAGGCTTGTCCGCACACCTCCCCGTCGGCGTTCGTTGGTCCGCGCCAGCCAGGCTGCCAGCGGAAGTAGTCCCCCCACTGCACCGCCCAATCATAGAACCGTTGTGTTCCTAGAAATTGGTTTGCTCTGGCATTTCCCGAATGGTTCACACCGCGCGACCAGCCTTTCGTCTGCCGCGTGTTGTTACGGATGAAGTAATCATTGGCCAACAGGATTGCCGCCGCGATCTCGTTCGTCCCCGGCAGAACATTGTTCGTATCATAATGAACCTCCAGCAACGCCACTGCACTGGTTACTGCGCCTCCGAAGTTTGTTATGACCACGGAATAACCTCCCGACTGATTCGTTGCGGCTGCGGGAAGCACGAGGTTGGCCGTATTCACTCCCGAAGCTGCCGCGTTGTTGCTCAACGCCAAACCATCCCAATACCACTGATAGGAAAGCCCTGCCCCGCTGGCACCCACCGCAAATGTTGCTGTCGAATCAGACAACACAGTCTGGCTCGCGGGCTGGCTGGTGATTTCAGGGGCTGGCGGAACGAATGAAACCTGATCAACCCAGCCCGCGTCCGCCCCGCTCGTTCCGCTGCTGTTCTTCTTGTAGGTCCACTTCAGCGCCTGGCTTCCCGAGGGCACTGCAAAAGGACCGGCCTGCACCCAATCCACTTCTCCCGAGATCCGCGCTTTTTCAACGCTCCCTATTTGGAGGAGCAGAACATCATTGTTTGTTTCAGATGATACCTTCCACCAAAAGCTCAGCGTGCCAGGTCCTGTGATATTGGTGGTGAAGTAGATCGATTTACCATCGCTTATCGGCCCGCTCTGCGCCGCATCCTCTCCGTCATGCGTGATATTCGTTTGCCCAAACCACCCCGGTGAGCCGCTCGTCTTCCACGCTACGCCAGCCCAATCCAGCGCTTCGGTGACGCTGATCACCCGCTGCACCACGAGATTAGCCACCGCACTCGTCACCGCTCCAGCTACATTCGTAACGACCACGGAATACGAGCCCGATTGAGTCAACCTCAACCCGCTTAACTTCAGACTCATTGATTTCGAACCGCTAATTCCATTCCCCTCGATCAAGTTTGTCTCATTGAAACGCCACTGATACGCGAGCGAACTGCCGTTTACCACGACACTGAACTTCGTTGAGCCGCCCTCTAGATTTGTGCTCGAGGCCGGCTGACTGGTGATCAGAGGGGGCAGTTCACGACCGAACTCCACCTGGTCCACCCAACCGGTGGCTCCGCTGGCCGAACTCCCGCTAGACCATGCATAATCCCACCGTAAACCTTGCGTTCCCGAACCAGAAATCGCTGCGGTGTAGATTTGCCAATCTTTGTTTCCAGAAATGCTCTTGCTCTGTGAGCCATTCACATACAACCGCAGTTTGTCGCCACTATCCGCGGAGGCGCACTTCCACCAGAACCGCACCTTGCCGGGTCCCATAACTGCCGTCTCCATGCTGCTGGTTTGCCCAGCCGCAAAACTGGCGCTTTGCGCGGCGCCAAAACCATCGTGAGCCACCCTCGGCTCTGAAAACCATCCGACCGCATTCGTGTGCCAAATCCAATTGGGGGTATTCAGGGCGAGTGCCAGCGAGTTGCTATCGCTGGTGCCGTTAACGTTTATATCCTGGGCCACAGCCATGTTGACCCAAAACACCAAGGGGAGGAAAAGCATCCGTGCCCAATCAGTAAAGTTGCGACAGGACATTCTGGTGACACTAACCTTGAGCCCTGCTAATAGCCAGCGGAATTGAAACCCTGAGTAACGCCATCTGTCCACCTTAGCAGCCGAAGTAACGAGGCTGCCTCGCGAAAGTATCAGCCGATCAAGCTGTATTGCCCGGGTGCAGTAGTACCGGCCGTAGCAGTGCTAAATGGTCAGTAATCTTAAACTGACGATGGTTCGCCCGTGACCTCGAACCCAAAACTACCCGTCACCTTAACGGCTTCAGCTTAATGTTTTTGTACCAGCACGGACTGCCATGGTCCTGAAGTCCAATAAAGCCCAATCGGGGATGGTCGCGATAAGTTATGTCGAACTTATGCGTGCTGCCGTCGGGCCGCTTGTTCGGCTGAGTAAACTTCGAAAGGTCCACCGAATTAACCTTTTCGCCGTTTAGGACAACATCAATTAGCCCGTAGTGGCAGGTAATCTCAATATGGTTCCATTCGCCAACCGGGCGCATCGCATTGCGCGTGGGCTTGGACAAGTCATAGACGGCACCCGTGTCCACGAAGCCGGCGGTCTGGGTGTCATCGATCGCAATCTCAATCCCGTTGAAGCCGACGTCGCGGCTGGGCCTCGGCGTCAGGGAACTGGTATGAACAAAAATGCCACTGTTGCAGTGAGGAGAGATTTTGAAGTCTGCGACTAGGACAAAGTTCTCCCATTGTTGGGTGTAAACCATCATATAATGCCCCGCACGGTGAGGGTTGATGGCGGCTTCCTCCACCGGTGTTCGCGGAACGGAGCGGTCGCTGTTCATCCAGCCCGCCAGGGTTTTACCATCAAAAAGCAGGACCCAGCCATCCTTTCGTTCCTGCTCGGTCAACGTGTTCTCGGCAGCCTGCGGCACTTTTTTGACTCGGATATTCCGATAGCGCACAAACTGTTTGGTGAAGTCCCCGCCCCCGTGCACCTGCAAGGCGATGCCCCCCTGGTCAGGATGCCGCCGCTCGGTTTCCTGCCAATCACAAAATCGTACACCATTGATCCAGGTCGTGATGTGAGGCGGGTTGCCCACGATCCGAGCCCGCAGTTCGTTCCATTGTCCATGCCGCCAAAACTTCGGCCAGGCTTCCGGCAGGACTGGCAGCGAGGGAGGCGCGGGTGAGGTAATTTCCTGGATCCGTTCCACTGAATCGAGAAATTTAAAGCTCAGCACATTAGGTTTTCCGCCGAGACCTTCGCCATAAACGCCCATCAAATTGCCATTGACGTGATAATCGATCATGGCCTGCCATGCCTTGCCATCCTCGGTGCTCCGGAGAAAAAGGCCGCTGTCCGGCCCGAAGTCATTGTTCATCTCCAGGGCTACCTCAAAATCGCCGAACTGTTGGTCGGTAATGACAATGCCCCCGTTGCCTGGAATGTCTTGTGACCCGATGATGGCCCCATCCTCCACAACCCATCGCCCGCCCGATTGATGCTTGCTCGGCCCGCTGTGCCCCGTCTTCCCGCTGACGTGCCACCCATTCAAGGTTTTACCGTCGAAAACCGGGTTCCACCCACTCTCGACCGTTTGACCCCTAGCGAGCAAGCTGGTGAGCATCAGGCACAAACCTATGGACTTCACGCTACCACCGCCCTTTGCTTTTTGGCGTCCCACAGCATGGTTTTGCTCTGCCGATAGCTTTCCACAGCCATCTTGATCGCGACCATGGTGGCGCAGCCGAGATCCTCATTGCACTGCAGGGTTCCTTTGTCTCGCATCACATCAATCCAGTTGTTCTCCAAGTCGCGCCGCGGTTCCACGGAAAGTTTGAGTTCTTCCTTTCCGCCATTCTTTGCCTTGAACTCCTCCTTGAAATCACCGTTCCACTTGAGACTCGGCTCATGGCCAAGTTCCATGGTCCCGTGTTTGCCATAAATTCTGTCCGGAATGCCCGCGTCATTGGTAAGCGTGCTGACCAGAAACAACGACCACTCGCTCGGATAATCTACCGTCATCATGAACACATCCGGGATTTCCCGGCCATCCTTCTCGATATAAAGTCCCCCATTCGCATTCACCCGCTTCGGGTACTCGCCGTTTGGACCGGCGATGGCAATGAGCAAGGGAGCCAGCTTGTGATAAAGCAAGTCGGTGGCAACACCACCGTTGTACGGGAAATATTTTCGAAAGCGGAAAAAGTGTTCCGGATTCCAGGCAATCTTCGGCGCGAGTTCCCATTTATGACCAAGCCACATGTCCCAATCGATAAAATCGTCCCCGCCTTTTCCTGGGCCCGCGGTCGGATCAATCTTCTGGTGCTCATTGAAAAGGCAGGTGCGCGCATTTCGGTTGTAGCTCCCATGGGCCCAGGTCACTTTTCCAATCCGTCCTTCTGCGATGGCCGTGCGCGCCTTCCAGTAGCTGTCGCTAGCGGTTGCATTCGGCCCCACCTGGAAGACCTTTTTGTAACGTTTAACTGCGTCCCGGACCTCGATTGCCTGCTGGACGGTATGAGTCATCGGCTTCTCGCAGTAGACGTGCTTGCCCGCTTGCATGGCATCAATGCTGATCTTGCCATGCCAATGATCGGGCGTGGCAATGAGGACGGCATCAATGTCCTTCCGGTCCAACAACCGCCGATAATCCCGATACCCATCCCCTTTGCAGGTGGCTTGGGCATGACTCAGCCGACGCTGATACACATCGCTGACCGCAACCACCTGGATGTTCTCCGCGTCCGACTTGTTGATCAGGCTGTTCAGGTGGTTGGAGCCCATTCCCCCGACACCAATGATTCCGATGCGAATCCGGTCATTCGCGCTCAGAGCCCGCACGGGGGTGACCGCCCCCACGGCTACTCCGCCCGCCACAAGGGCGGAGGTTTTCACAAAGGTACGGCGGGAAACTGGAAAGGTTTTCATAATCCATTTCGTTGAGGGTTCGGGGACTCAGACGAAGAAGAGCCCGGGATTCTTCAACAGAAGGAGGCGAATACCTTCCGATGCTGGAATGAATAACGAAGGCTGAATGCAGGTGAGCTGCTGCGGCACGTGTAACCCGTTTCACTCCGCGCCGCTGGGATTATCCAGGGCCGGAGTGAAAGAGAATACTGCTCAATGAGCGTACTTGCCCATCAGAATCGCTTCATCCAGGACATGGTCTGCCATTTCTCTCTTCAATTCAGTGGGCTTGGCTCCGCGCGACAGCGGTAAAACGGTGTCGAGTGCCACCGCTCGGAACAGGTAACGGTGTTCGCCGGAGGGAGGTTTGGGGCCATTATATTCTATCTCCCCAAAATCATTGCGACCCTGCGTTGCCATTACCGGCACGCAATTTTCCCGAACATCCCGGATTTTCGGGTCCATGTTGAAAAGCACCCAATGGGTGAACGTTCCATTCGGTGCATCCGGATCCTCCACAATCAACGCGAGGCTGCGTGCTCTCTCCGGTATTTCCTCGAAATGCAGCGGTGGTATTTTATTGTCCCCGTATTGAGTGTATTTGTCTGGAATCGTTCCATTGCTCTCGAATGCTTGGCTTGTTAGTCTCATAAAACCTTCATGTAACTATTTTTACTTCCTTTTCCGGTTCGGCGCTTGATAGCTCTCTGCTCTCCTACGCTGCAACCGCCTCGCGCCTTTTCCACGCCCCTTTCGACCCTGAAATTTCACTCTCAATTTCCAAATCATGTGCCTTCCATGCGTCGAAACCTCCATCCATTTCCATGACTGAGTAGCCTTGGCTGGCAAATTGAACGGCGGCATGCGCCGCCAGGTGGCAGACTTCGGAGTAGCAGTAGAGAACGTTCAAATCATCCTTGTTCAAGCCTTTCAACGTGTCCCATTGCTCATGTGGCAGGTTTATGGATCCAGGCACATGGCCTTTCCGGTAATCCTCGGTTTCACGTACGTCAATCACAGTCACCTTCCCGCCTTGTTTAATGGTTCGAGCCAGTTCCACCGGGCCGGTGGTGAAGGCCATTTTGTCAGCAAAGAATTGCCGAGCTTTTTCGGGGTCGTTTTTCTTCAATTCGGAGTTCATAATATTGTCCTTTCTAGGAAGACACCCTGCTGGCCCGACCGAATCCTAGGTTTCCGGATCCAATTGTTCAGTGTCTCCGATTTGCACCCTCTGGATTCCAATGGAGCCCGTGCGAGTTCTCGTCTCCCAATCAATCTAAGCCTTTGGCAAACTCGCGCAATTTTTGGAAGGTGAAACTGAGCTTTCTATGACAACCCTTGCCTTGAAATCCCTCCCCTTCATCAGAATCCCCAACAGGTGCTCAGGTTTTCACCTCCCTATCATTGCGGTTACTTGACCCAAATTTGTCCTGGGGAGCCATCGGCATGGCGCATGAGTCGCACCGAAATCCTGCGCCATAAGCGGAATCCGAGCCCAAACAACTGCAGGCTGCTCCTTTCCGCCCATTCCCGATAAACGCACTTTCCCCTCTCCGCTCTTGAACCCCCGCCATTCCTTTCCCATGCTGGAAGACGCATGACTCATTTGTCGCAAAGTGTGCTCGATAGCCTGAAACGTTTGCTTGGTCACAGAAACGTTCTGACGCAGCCTGAGGACCTTATCCCCTATTCCTTCGATGGAACAGCCGCACTTCAAGCGATGCCAGGCTGCGTGGTATTCGCCACGAGCACGGAACAGATTCGAGGGGTGTTGCTGTTGGCCAACGAGCACGGCGTGCCCGTGGTCACCCGGGGTTCAGGGACAGGCCTGAGCGGCGGCAGCCTGCCGGTGAGTTCCTGCATTGTCCTCTGCACCGTTCAGATGAACCGCATCCTAGAGGTGGATCGAGCCAATCTCACCATGCTCGTGGAACCGGGCGTGACTACCCTGGCTGTCGCGGACGCCGCGGCTGCTGTGGGCCTTTTCTATCCACCGGACCCGGGCTCGATGAAAATTTCCACGATTGGCGGGAACGTGGCGGAGAATTCAGGCGGGTTGCGGGGGCTGAAATACGGCATCACCCGCAACTACGTGATGGGTTTGGAAATTGTGTTGCCCGATGGAGAAATTCTCTGGACCGGGAATAAATGCGTGAAGGATGTGGCCGGTTATTCCATCAAGGATTTATTCGTGGGCTCTGAAGGCACCCTGGGGGTGATTACCAAAGTGTTGCTCAGAATCATTCCCAAACCGGCTGCAAAGAAAACCATGGTGGCAACCTTCGCCCAGATGGATCATGCAGCCGATGCTGTCTCTGCCATTATCGCAGCGCAGATCATCCCCTGCACGCTTGAGTTTTTGGATCGCACCACGATTCATTGCGTGGAGGATTACGCGAAAATCGGCTTGCCTCTAAACTGCGAAGCTTTGCTCCTGATCGAAACAGATGGGCATCCAGCAGCCGTGGCGGATGAAGCGGCGCAAATGGAAAAGATCTGCCGTGAAAAAGGTTGTATGGAAGTGCGTGTTGCCAAGGATGAGGCCGAAGCGACTCAACTGGCCAACGCACGACGCTCTGCTTTCTCCGCCCTGGCTCGACTCGCTCCCACAACAATCCTGGAGGATGCCACGGTGCCTCGCAGCGAACTGGCGCGCATGGTTCGTTATGTCGAAGCGGTGGCGAAAAAATACAAGCTGCGTGTGGGAACCTTCGGCCATATGGGGGATGGCAATCTACATCCCACCTTCCTGACCGACGAACGGAACAAGGAGGAAATGCAACGAGTGCATGAGGCATTTCGTGAGATTCTCGAGGAAGCGATCCGGCTCGGCGGAACGGTGACAGGCGAGCATGGGGTGGGTATTGCCAAAAAGGAGATCCTCCCAAAATTTGCTGGTGCCGCCCAGATGCGGGTGATGCGCGAACTGCGACGCGCACTCGACCCAAAAGGAATTCTGAACCCGGGCAAGATGTTCGACTAGAAGCAAAAGAGCCTCAAAAGCTTAGGAAATTGAAGAATTCCATTGACCGGGGCATGCGCTGTGCTATGTTTTGAACCGTGATTTGGAATATTAACACTCGACTGCTCGGTCTGAGCGCGCTGCTGCTGTGCACAGCGGCGGTTGGGTGTTGACGCGTTAAGACGAGTTTCCAAACCCCACTGCCTGAACCGGCGGTGGGGTTTTTGCTTTTGTAATGCTGAGGCCGCACCGCCATAACAAAACATATATATGAAAGATAATCGTATCCTCATCTTCGACACAACGCTTCGCGATGGCGAACAATGTCCTGGTGCTTCCATGAACTTGCGCGAAAAGCTGGAAGTGGCCCGCCAACTTGCCCGGTTGAAGGTCGACATCATTGAGGCTGGCTTCCCTGTCATTAGCGACGGCGATTTCGAGTCGGTCCAGACCATTGCCCGTGAGATCAAGGGTCCTGTCATTTGCGGTCTCGCCCGGTGCGTGGGAAAGGATATTGACGCGGCAGGAAATGCGCTGAAGCCCGCGGGAAAGCGCGGACGCATCCACGTTTTCCTCGCCACGTCCAAGATTCACCGTGAGTTCAAGCTTGGCAAGGCCCAACACGAGATCATCCGCCTCGCAGTCGATGGGGTTAAACGCGCGAAGTCTTTCGTGAACGATGTAGAGTTTTCGCCTGAGGATGGCTCGCGCACGGAACCGGATTTCCTCGTGGAAGTCTGCAAAGCGGTTGTGGCCGCGGGTGCAACCACTGTAAACGTCCCGGACACTGTCGGCTGGGCCGTTCCGGATCAATACGGCGCTCTCATCAAGCATCTTTACGAATCAGTGCCTGAATTCCAAAATGGCAAAGCGATCATCAGCGTCCATTGCCACAATGACCTTGGGCTTGCGGTAGCGAACTCCCTATCGGCCGTTCGCAATGGTGCCCGCCAAGTGGAATGCACCGTTAATGGCATTGGCGAGCGTGCCGGGAACGCCGCGCTCGAGGAAATCTCCATGGCTATCAAGACTCGGCCCGATTTTTTCCAAGGTATGAGCATCGGAGTCGATACGCGCGAAATTGTAAAATCCTCACGGCTGGTTTCCCGCATGAGCGGCCTCGTGGTGCAGCGGAGCAAGGCCATTGTGGGCGAGAACGCTTTTGCTCATTCGAGCGGCATTCACCAGGACGGCATCCTCAAGAAGCGCGAAACCTACGAGATCATGGATCCACGGGAAGTGGGCTGGCTCCAAACCGAGTTGCCTTTGACCAAGCACAGCGGACGCGCTGCTTTGAGCGTCCGTTTAAAGCACCTCGGCTTCAAAATGAACGAACAGGAGGTGCAGGGTATCTTCGCACGATTCAAAGAAATCGGTGACAAGAAGAAATTCGTGTATGACGACGACTTGACCGCGCTCGTTGAGGGTCAAATTACCGAGGTGCCCGAAGTCTGGTCGCTTGATTACCTCAGCGTCACTAGCGGCAGCCAATCCATTCCGACCGCGACAGTTCGGCTCAGGAGAACCGCGGTGAAAGACGCTGAGCCCATCACGGATGCCAGCATTGGGGATGGCCCCGTGGATGCAGCTTTGAAAGCGATCGATCGCATCACTGAGACGCGGGGCAAGCTGATGGATTATGCTCTCCGCGCTGTTTCTGAAGGTAAGGATGCTTTGGGTGAAGTCACGATTAAAGCCAACTTTGGGGACGGCGAATTGGTGACAGGCAAAGGGACGAGCACAGATGTGATTGAAGCCAGCGCACGCGCTTATTTGAACGCGGTAAATCGTTTCCTCGGGAATGGTCACGCCCCGCGAAAGAAACGTCCCCAGCCTTGATGATTCACGCAAGCCATTGCAAACGGAAATCGTTTGCAATGGCTTGCTTCTGCCGTTAGGGACTGAGCATGCTTTAATCCTGTGGGTTGGAAGCGGAAAATTAACGGCAGCATTCTTGGCTTTGTGGGTTTCATGCTGTCGCCCCTGTCCTGGTGGAATGATGCTTTCGTCAACCTGCCCTTAGCGGTGGGCTTCGGTTGGTTGATAGGACTTGTGTACCGGCCGGCATTTGATGGAGCCGTCATTGTGGGTTATTGGCTGACCAATGTGCTCGGCTTTGTCTTGTTGCACCGCGGCATCGGCAAACTCGCCAATGCGGCTGAACCGAAGCCTTACACCTGGCGTTCGTTCGTGAGGGACATGCTAATTTCTTTGCTTTATACGGGTTTACTGGTCCTGCTGCTCAAGCTCAAGTTTCTCAAACCGTTTACCGATTATATTCACAAGGGTTAATTCTTGCCTGGCACCTCCGTCGTTGGCTTAACCAGTTCCTCAGAGAATTCTTTTCTGCATTCACCAGATCTGCTCAAGAACTGTCCTGAATTGTCCGTTGATCCTTATATCGGGTTAATTTGCGCCAGCGCTTTCGTGCATTGTAACCGGCTTTTGATGAAGACTGTTTTGCTTATTGATGACGACAGAGTGGTGCGCACGATCCTGGCCAGAACCCTGGGGCAAAACGGCTGGGAGATTTACGAAGCGAGCGATGGCGATATCGGACTGGAGATCGCGAAGCGGGTGCGTCCCTTGGTGATTATCGCTGATCTGCTTCTTCCGAACATGAATGGCTTCCAGCTGTTCCGGGCTTTACGGCAGAGTCCGGGGCTTCAAAGCACTCGGATCATTGCGATCTCAGCCAAGGCTTTCGCCGGGGACCGACAGCGCGCTCTGGAAGCCGGAGCGAACGATTTTCTGGGCAAACCAGTGCGGCCTGCTGAGCTGCTCGAATTGCTTTCTCACACAGTCATTGCCGGGCCAGACAGCGCCACACGTTCTTCACTCCATGAGGAGGGACCGGTTTCAATAAAGTTCTGGGGCGTGCGCGGGTCGATTCCGTCACCTGGTCCTGAGACCGTGCAATACGGCGGCAACACTTCGTGTGTAGAGGTCCGCGCGGATGGAGAACTGATCATCCTGGATTCCGGGAGCGGCATTCGCCCGCTGGGGCGTTCCCTGCTCGCCGAGTTTCCGGGACAGCCGCTGAACATGACGATTCTGATTACCCACACGCATTGGGATCATATCCAGGGCTTTCCTTTCTTCCTCCCTGCGTATCAGGCCCAGCATCAGATCCGGATCCTGGGTTTTGAGGGTGCGCGAGAAGGACTGGCTCGGATATTTTCGTCGCAGATGGAAGGCCCATTCTTCCCGGTGGGCTTCAAGGAAATGCCCAGCCACATCCAGGTCGAAGAACTGCGGCAACTTGAATTTTCCGTTGGCCGCGTACGGGTGCATGCGGCATTTGCCAATCATCCGGGCATCTGTGTCGGCTATAAGCTGCTAACCTCCGCCGGAGCTATCGTTTACATGCCCGACCACGAGCCCGCTCTGGCCTGCCACACAGTAGCCAAGGGAGACAAAGAGTCGGACACCAAAGCCTTTGCGCGTTCGCAGGACGACAAACTGCTCGAATTCTTGTCGGGCGCTGACGTGCTTATCCTGGACGCCCAATACGATGCTCAGGAATACAAGACCCACATCCACTGGGGACATGGTTGCGTGGATGCAGCAGTCAGCCTGGCTTTAAGATCCGGCATCAAAAAACTTTTCCTGTTCCATCATGATCCGGACCACAACGACCAAAAGTTGTCCGCCATGGCCGAGCATGCCCGAGGCCTCGTCAAAGCCGCCGGAGGCACGCTGGAAGTTGAAGCAGCGCGCGAGGGAACAACGGTGGAAATGAAGTCTGCCCTCAGCACGGATATCGACCCGGAAACGTTGGTTGCGCACTAACCGGTTGAACCGGTTTAATGTTTTTCCTGGTCGCCGTGGCAGACCATGTCGATGACGACCGAGCTCGCCAAAATGAGCACATCGTCCTCACCTTCGGCAATGTCCACTCCGTAAGTATCGCTCCACGAAAACCAGCGCTTCGAGACTTCAGCCACCCTTTGTCCGTGTCGGATGAATTCATAGCTGTGGTCGGTGAAGCTTCCTTTCGCTTCCAGGTCGTCGGGACCCGGAACATCCACGATGAACCGGCAGTGGATGAAGGTGATCAGCTTCTTCTTCACCACCGCCTGCAACTGGTCGTTCCGATAGATTTCATAGGTGGGACCCCAGGAAAGAAGCTTCTGGCGAATAAACGCGAGTTCGTTGCGGTTCATGTCCTGGAATGAAAGTTTGTCGCCGATGCTCAATGCCTTGCCATCGACAAAGAACGCATCCTGTCCATCCGCTGTCTTGATAATGAAGTCATCGCCCAAGGCGAAGACCTTTTGTTTCATGACATAACGCATACCGAACCTTTCTATTTGGAAGCCCGCTGCTCGGTAGTATTGATTTGCAGTTCGCTCCAGTAGGCGAACTCCCAGTTCCAATCGTTAGAGGCGTTCTCCAAGCGCAAGTGGACGTTCTTGCCTGCCAGCGACGTCAGGTCTACGACGACCTGCTTCCACCGCTCTCCCTCGTGATTGACCAATTGCTTTTTAAGGACTTTGCCGTCAGCGACGACGTGCAACTCCCAATCACCACGTTCATCCGACGCCACCGCAAAGCTCAGGGTCGTTTTCCGGCCACTCGGCACCTCAATGTCTCGTTCCAGCAGGGCTGGAGATGTCCGGCTTAGCGGGTGGGTCATGAGCACGTTGCGCCGGCCGGCATATTCGACCAGTTTTTTGGGGGCGCCTTCAAAAGGCTGGCAGGTGACTTTCCAGTCGGGATTCCAAAGGGCAACCGATTCACCATCGCCGGCTTGAGAGCCCGGTCCGCGAAAGGAGACATTTGAATCCGTGTCGGCTTTGGCGTTTTTCCTTTCACCCTCATCGCCGATAAGTTCTTTCCGCAAGGCTGGGCTCCAGGGCCGGTTGTCTTGCGGCGGGTTCAGGATGTACCAAATAAGGTTTCGGAAATCGTCATCAGGAATTTGCTCCAACCCCTCAGGCATGAGGCTGAAATCGGTTTTCCGGATTTTCATTTTACCATTGGCGACGGTGATGTCGCTCTTGGCAATGGTCTGCTCGGTTGGGCCTGCAGCAACCAGTTTAATTCGGGTGTCGCTGTCCTCTACCACCCGTCCACTCACCGTGCTTCCGTCCTTGAGTTCGACCTCGGTTGTTTCATAGCCCGCGCCGATGACTTCGTTGGGATCAATGACATTGTGCAGCAACGCCTCCAGGCTGCTGCGGCCCACACCGGTCAGGTCAGGGCCAACATCGGCGCCTTCCCCGTGGAGTTTGTGGCAAACGAAGCAGGTTCGTTTCGCAACCTCATGGCCAGCCTGCAGGTCGGGTGTACCGCTCAGGATCATTTTCTTCTTCTGCGCGATGAGCTTCAGCTTGTCTTCGCTGCTGGCTCGGTAACGTCCCAGCAGGCGGTCGGCATTGTCGCCGATCGTTTTATCGTCCGCTCGGGCGAGGGCGCGACGGGCGGTAGCTGAGATATCCTGCGGGTCTACGACCTTCTTTTCCACCCCGGCCAGCAAGGCCCGAGCCCACTTGCTCCGGGTGACCAACACTTCCGCCGCTGAACGCCTGGCAGGGAGCGGGAAGTTTTTCCACGCATCCACGACTTCATAGGCAATATCATCGCCCGTGAAAGCGTTCAACGCGCGGACGCCTTCGATTAAAAGCGGCTGATTCCTTTCAGTGGTCACCAGCTTCAAAAGCTCAGCCCGGGAACCGTCGTCCTTTGTTTCCTTCGCTGCCTGGATCCCTTTCAGCCGATCCTCAATGGATGACTTGGGATCATTGATTTTGGCGATCAATGTTTTGGACGCGCTGGTATCGCCCAACATGGTGGCTAGACGGCGCGCTTTATCCGCGATGGCTGGATTGGCGGTCAATTTGGCAAAGATCGGTCCCAGTTCCACTGTGGGCGGCGCCCCCTTACTCTTCTGCGCTTCAATGAGGCCATCAAGGGCTGCTCCGGCCAGTTCGGTTTTGGGCGCGATGTCACTAACAAAATGCAAGGCGGCGTTGAGATACTTCTCGCGAGTAGGACGGTCGCTGATGTCCGAAATGCGCCGCATAACCCGTCGGGTGCAATACGCTGAAGCTGAGTTCTCATTTGCCGCCAGCAGTGGGAAGAAGGGTTCTGGATTTTCTGCTACGGCTACTTCCATTGCCATCCAGACAATGTGCGGATAGTACGTATCACCGTCAACGCTCGGACGGGCCAGCAGTTCCTTGAAGTGCGGCATGAGCGCCTCTGTTCGCCGAAAAGGCCGATCCCCGCTGTCGATAGTCAATTCTCCGGCGCTGAGTTGGCGCAGTGCCGAAGCACTGGCGGCGCGCACGCGCGGATCCTTGTTCCGGGCCAGCTGCAGCAAGGTGGATATTCCCTTCTCGCTTGTATCCTTTTGCTCGCCAATGGTGCGGGCCATCCAAATCTGGGCATCGGAGGTCCCCCTGTCCGCGTAGATATCCAATAGGTTCCCACGTTGAGATGGCTGCACCGTCTGGATGTCACCTGAAGTTCTCAAATCAGCCATGGCCATCAGGGCCCAAAAGGCACTCCTGGCCGCCTCGTTGGAAGCGGCCTTTCCAAAGAAATCTTTGACCTTTTCCACCAATTCGGGATTGGAGCGCTCCTTGAGCAGGCGCTGCGCCTGACGTCGTTGCCAGACATTGGGATGGCCCAGCAACTGAATCAACTTGTCATCACTCAACTTGGCCAAATTCATTTGCTTCTCCGGCCGGCTGGGGATGGGCTTACCCGCCTGGTTGCCCACCCACACGACGCGCCAAATGCGTCCGTGCTCGCGGTCCACACCTTCGGGATCCGCTTGCGCATTTTGGTAACAAGGATATTTGTCATACCAATCCATCACCCACATGGCGCCATCGGGGCCGGTTTGGTTACTGACGGGACGGAACCAGGTGTCGCGGCTCACCAGGAAGTTGCCGGGGCCGACAAACTTATAATCCTCGCCTTTGGAAACGGTTTCGCCGGTTTTTTTGCGCAACGTTTCCCCGGCGGGTCCCAGCAGCGTGGTTTCCTTTTCGGCCTTATAGGTGGACCCAACAGGGGTGAGGCGATCCAGGTTCAGCGCACTTTGGTGAATGTTCCCGATGAATACCAGGCCCCGCCATTCGGCTGGATACTGGTTGCCCTGGTAGATATCAATGCCCGCGTGGGCAGCGCGGTAATGCCGCCAGTCCACGACAGCAGGCAAACCCCGGCTGGGGAGGTCGTTCACATAACCATACTGATTTGGCCACGTGCCGCCCTGGCGATTGTATTGTCCACCAGGGGCCATGTGGAACAAATGCTGGATGACACACGCGCTGACAAAAGCTTCTCCCCGCTCGTCCCAATCCACTCCCCATGGATTGCTTGTGCCATCGGCAAATACTTCGAACTTTTTGGTGGCCGGTCGGTATCGAGCGAGAGCTGCGTCCATGCGCACCCCGGTGTCATCCGGGTCATTTGGGTCACGAACCTTGGAATGCGTGAAGACTCCTTCGGTCATATAAAGCCAGCCATCCGGACCCCAGGCAAAGCCGTTAAGCAGTTCATGACGATCTTCCATCCCGAAGCCGGTCTTGAGGACGGTCACCTTATCGGCTTTGTCATCGCCATTGGTATCCTGCAAAAAGTAGAAGTTGGGAGCAGCACCTAGATATACACCGCCGTTGCCGAGCGCCAGGCCAGTGGCCAAGCTGAAGCCATCTGCGAAAACGGTTACCTTGTCCGCGCGCCCGTCGCCATCCACGTCTTCGAGGATTTTAATCCGGTCCCGACCCTTTTCTCCTTTGGGCGCGCCTTTGGGATATTCATACAGCTCCAGCACCCAAAGACGGCCGCGGTCGTCCCAGGTCATCGCCACGGGGTTGACGACATCCGGCTCGGCAGCGAATAATCGAACCTCGAAGCCAGGCGGCACCTGAAATTTCTTTTGTGTTTCATCAGGGGCGAGAGCTGGCGAACCGGAAGGGGAATAGACCCCCGAGAGCTGTTTGCCGGAGGGCTGGTTGGTGTAGATTGGAAAATCGTAGCGCTTGTTTCGGGGAACTTTGTAATCCGCGGCGAATCCTTCCCCGCAGAGATTCAAAACGACAACGGAAGTCAAAATGACGATTTTCCTCATAAGCTGTTCAGACATTAACAGACACAGTTTTTGGTCGGTCAATTCATTTATCGAGACAGAAAGGTTTCCCGCAATGGCATGGCGAAGTGGATGTGTGGATAAACGGATAGTTGGATTGATGGGACTCGGAACAATGCGTCAAAATGTGCAACGGGACGACAGCCCAGAAAAAGATGCCAGAAAGTAGAGGCGGTCTGCCTAATCATTTCTGCGGCCATGAGGGTAAAGGCCAACGAATAATGCGCACGATCCAAAGCCTCTGTTGAAGGGGTTTCCTGATATTTCGCGACGGGAACAGTGTGCTGGATGATTTCTGTATATTCCTTGATATAAGCCGACATTTCGCGATGGGAGCAATTTGGGAGGTGGAGAGTTTCTTGATAATTCGCTCCAAAACGCGACTGGAGTTTCGCGACAAAAGGCGCACGGCGAAGAAAAGGCTGGAGGCTTGATATCAAGACTTGATGAATGATTTTTTGGGGAGCCTTGTCTTGCCTTTGGAAGCCTGTGGAGCCTTGAATTACCTTGATTGGGCTCGTCGAAACTTTTGGAAGTTGGGGTGTTATCAAAGTGAAGAACTTGAACCTGGCAATCGCCGATGGACGCGAATGGGCCTGGATGTGAATTTTGGCAAGGGCATGTTGGGGAAAGGCTGAAGTAAAGGCCATCTTGGCAGGCACGGAGGAAGTGATGGCTGGAATTAGGCTACAGGACCGAGGAATTTTTTTTAGCCTACATGAACCTACATTCGCCTTCCGAAGGCTACATTTGGCTACAGGGCTATTGTCCAAAGACCAAGGTCCAGAATCCAAAGTTTGGGAACGTGAGGCGACCTGTCGCTTGGTCGCTCTTCTGTTTTCGGCGGCTGCGGGCTCCGTCTTTCGCAATTTCGTTTGCATACGTTTCTGTTCGTGCGGATAGGAACGTTCCTAACCTTTCGCGGGATAGTTTTAGCACGCCTTTCTCGAATTGCATAACGCGTGGGGCGCAGAAGATGCGTGGGGAGCACAGGACGCGAGAGGAGCGTGGGGCGCGTGAGAGAGATAACCGGCAGAGCTGGAACGAGCGATTGGCGTCTGGTTCTGGGGTCGATCTTATCGGTCGAGCTCATTAATTTTAAATGGCAGGCGTTTCTTTGAGTTTTGTGTGCAGGGTGAGCAGCTGAGCGGGTTGGGGCAAGAATGGAGGAGCGGGGATGCTTTTCAACGGCGCGGCGGGGGAGGTTCTGGTTTGCACAACGTCAAAGGCGCCGCGCCGCTGAAAAGGAAATGGGGTATGAATGATCGGGTTCTACAGACAGGTCACTCCTAGCAGAGTTAGTGCAAACGATGGAGCCTGCCAATCAGCTCTGGAAATGTGGTCAGCATCTTCATCTGAAAGGTCTGACATGAGCCGTCAGTAATTTCTTCCGTGGCCACGGTCTTGCCGTCCCGCTGTTGCGTGATTGTGATGTGGTCAACAGTGGTGCAGAAGCTGTCGTGCTTGGAGTGGTAAAAATTTATCAGCCTGTCCAATCCGACGACATCGGGCTTTGAGAGGGTCAGTGTGCCTAATTTCACCCGGTTAGTCGGTGTGGTCACCACTCCAGTCCGGGCAGTATCGGGGGCCAACTTCACAATCGACACCGAAAGCTCTGATGCTCGACGAAAGGTCAACAGGTGTGTCGCTTCGTGAAAGCACCCGCTGGTTTGAAAACGGACAATCAACGTGTCGCCCTGCTTGAGCTTTGAGAAAGCGTCCACCTGAACTCGCGGGTTGGCACTCAAGACAGTGCAACAGGATGCCGCGAAAAGAAACATGCTAAGGTGCAGGGTGCGCATAAACGCCTGACGGCCCAAGCTCAAAACCGACGCCCAGGAAACGGGGCGATTGGAACGGTGATCCGATGCCGGCGGCCGCTGCGCATGGCCAAGCTCTTTCGGGATCACTATGATCCTTTGGTTTCGGTTGTGATACATGTTCAGCCGCATTGTCACGGGAACATCCTGCGAAAAACCGCGACACAACACAAATAAACGAAGAACCCCCCGACGAGGTAGAGAGCCAGAGCGCTGCAGACCAAAGCTGGCAACCAATTCGTCTCCTGTCCGCCTGTGCGGCTAAAGCAAACTGCGGCAACAACGACGAACGCAGTGAGTAAAAATGAGATGAATGCGACCGTACGCAAACAACGCCGAAAGCCGAAGCGCCCTGCGAGCAAACTCAGGGGAAGGAAAGCAACAACTGAGACTGCAAGTCCGAGCAGCGCCCCTCCGAGAGGAATGATGATGAAGTTTAGCGGTCCTCCGAGGTCTGCTGCCGAGACCGCACGAGGAATAACCCAGGAGCCATAGAGCGCCAGTGGCACAAGCGCAAAGAATGCCACGGATGCCAGAACTGCCAAGGTGTGCTGAGAGACTTTTCGGATTGTGCTCACAAAGAACTCGTGAAATGGCTTCGACCTCAGTCCGTCACTGCAGGCATGTTTACGCCGCCTAACTGTTCGTCTCTCATGGTGAAACTTTCGATAAAAGGCCTCTCTGAAATGGAGGGCACTATCGCGCGCGATATCGAGTGGATAGTCTGCTGACAACATGCTCGCCAGTCGTTCGCGCGTTTCCTGCGCCTTCGGCTCGCCAAGACGGGCGGCGCGCTCCCCGCCAACTCGGCAAAAATGGCTGCAATCTTCCTCCGAGCTTCATCTTGAGTGCTATCCATGGCGATGCTTGTTCCTAACGTAAGACCCAAAGCTCAGTGGCTGTGGCTCGCTGCAGGGTTACGCCCGGTCTCATAATTATTTTCCTCGAAGGATGCTAATCAGGGACGGGCCGACGAGAAAGCCCAAAACGAGGCCTCATTTTTGGGTCCTAAAGCCAGTTCGAAATTTGGGGGTGACTGAGAAGAAGGAATGTTTGCCCACGGATTGCAAGCACAAAGACGGATGGAAGCGTGGGTTTTTCAGCGAAGAGCGCAAAGGTGACAAAGGGATGGGATGCAAAGAGGCAGAAGTCTCAAAAGTACCCTGATTCTTACATGCTGGAGTTACCACGGAGATCATAAGGAGCTCAAAAGGGACTGCTTAGCAGCGAAGGCGCAAGAGGTAAAAAAGGGGACGGTGTGATTTTCCGGGCAGGCAACATGAGGTGCATTCGTGGTTAAAATAGCCAGTGGACGACGGCGGCGGCGTTTGTTTCAATGCCGGCGAACCAAACAACGTCCAAGCTCTATGAATTTTAGAACAACATTTTTTCCTCCGATCGTCCTCGCCTGCCTGGCCCTGGCCAGCGGCTGCCAGACGACCGAAGCTCCCAAAGCGAGCGATTCGAGCAGCAGTTCAAAATGGACCACGCTTTTTGATGGCAAGCCCACGGACAAGCTGCGGGGTTATAAAATGACCGGGTTTCCCAGCGACAACTGGGTGATTGACGGTGACGCGCTGAAGACGGTGCCGGGCAAAGCAGTGGATTTGATTACGGTGGAGAAGTACAAGGACTTCGAGCTAGAGGTGGAATGGAAAGTAAAGCCGGTGGGGAACAGCGGAATTATTTATCGCGTGGCGGAGACGGACGGCCCCACCTACACGACGGGACCGGAGATGCAGGTGCTGGATGACCAGCGGCATCCGGACGGGAAGAATCCCAAAACCACAGCGGGAGCTTTGTACGCTTTGATTGCTCCGAGTGCGAACAAGAAGGTGAACCCAGCGGGGGAATGGAATAAGGCGAAGCTGATCATAAAGAACAACCACGTTGAGCACTGGCTTAATGGAATCAAAATCGTGGAATACGAATGGGCCAGCCCAGAGGTAAAAGCACTTATTAAGGTCAGCAAGTTTAAGGATATGCCGCTATTCATGACGCAACCAGAAGGTTATGTGGCGCTCCAGCATCATGGCGAGGAAGCGTGGTTTCGGAATGTGAGGATCCGGAGGCTTTGATTTAACCACGGAATTATACGAATGAGAAATTAACCACGAAGAGCACGGAGAACACGAAGAAAGAGTTTTTAAAAAAACCGAGTTATGAGAATGAAGAATGTATTAGCAGCAATCACAGCCGGCCTGATGCTGGGCTCGATGGCTTTCGCCGAAGCACCGTCGTTGAGCTCGGAAGAGAAAGCGAAAGGCTGGAAGCTTTTGTTTAATGGCAAGGACCTGGAGGGGTGGCGATCTTTTAAGAAGAAGGAAGGTCCGAAACAGGGCTGGGTGGTGGAGGATGGTGTGCTCATCCATAAATCGAAGGGCGGCGGCGGGGATATCATTACCGACGCGGAATTCAATGACTTCGAGCTGACCTGGGACTGGAAACTGGCGCAGGGCGCGAACAGTGGGTTGAAATATTTCATCACAGAATCGCGGAAAGAAGCCCTCGGACATGAGTATCAGTTGATCGATGATGCGCGGCACAAGGACGCCAGCCTGGCCGGAGGCAAACGGGTAACCGCTTCGTTTTACGATGTGCTTGCGCCCAAGGAGCATACCGCGAAGGAAGCCGGCGAGTGGAATTCATCCCGGGTGCTGGTGCAAGGAAATCACGTGGAGCACTGGCTCAACGGCACGAAGGTGCTGGAATATGAATTAGGCAGCCCGGAAGTGTTGGATGCGGTCTCCCAAAGCAAGTTCAAGCTGGTGGCGGGATTTGGAACGAAAATCAAGGGACACATTCTGCTCCAGGATCATGGGGATGAGATCAGCTTTAGGAATGTGAAGGTTCATGAGTTGCAGTAGGAGTTTGAAAAGACTCTCCGACGGCACTGCCAATGAGTTAAGGAAGAGCGAAAGCTGCGCACGGTTGAGCGGTGGACTATTTACCGGTCCGGAATTTTGAAAGTCGCTGGTTTGCGAAGCTAAACTCCTCCTCTCCCTGGCCCTGATCCTCCAGTTTAGCAATTGGAAGAGAGGGAGAAGACACGAAGCCGCTACCTTTCTGGGTTAATTAATGGCGTGCGCTCCGGCAACTGCGGATGTTTGGGCTTCGATCTTTACATGATCGTTTGTTTTTCTATACTGCGGACATGATGGAGCAACCTCTATTTTGGATCATCGTCCTGATGGTGCTGTGGGGGACGTGGTATGTTGTGCGCAATTATTTGACCCCCACCGCCCGCTTGGAAAGGAAACGGCGGAAAAATCATAACCCGGTCGTGGCAAAGGGAAAAAGACCGATGGTTCTTTTTAGTGTTAAGACCCCGAAGAACTAATAGAGTCAGGTATATGCCCTATTGTTCATTCGTGAACCGCGGCTAAGTTGCTCGCGGATAGATTAAGGGTAAAAGGGAAAATCAGTCCATCGACGAAGCATACTATGCTTCGTCTTTTTTTATCTCACATATCCGTTTGGAGTTCCACCAGGTGGTGTTTCAAGGCGTAGCGGGTGAACTCGACGTTGGTGGTGAGGTTCAGTTTTTCGGCGATGCGCGCTCGGTAAGTGGCGATGGTCTTTTCACTGAGGGACAAGTCGGAGGCAATTTCCTTGATGGTTTTGCCGGAGGAAATCATGCGCAATATTTGCAGCTCACGGTTGGAGAGCGCTTCATGGGGGGGCGCCTGATGAAGATCCTGCCCGAGGCGGGCAGCCAATTTTTCAGCCAGGGAAGCAGTGACATACTTCCCTCCATCCAAAGCTTTGCGCACGGCGGCGTGCAACTCGTCGGAGGCGCTCTGCTTGGTGAGATAGCCAGCGGCGCCCAACTTGAGCGCGCGGAGAGCAAAATCCTGCTCAGGAAAGGCACTGAGAACGAGCACGGGGGTCTTGGGCTGGTGCTTATGAACTTCCTCGAGCACTTCCAAACCATTGCGCCCGGGGATGTTGATATCGAGGAGAAGGATATCCCAGCGCTGTTTACCCACGAGGTCCAAAGCTTCCTGAGAATTGGCAGCCTCCGCAAAAATAGCGTCCGGAAAGGCATCCATGAGGATTTGCTTCAATCCCCTCCGCACCACCTCGTGATCATCCACAATTAAAACATTCATAGCCCCGAAGGTAAAAAGCCCAGGACTCAAGATTGACCCGGAATGAGCGGAATGCAAACCCGCACGGTAGTGCCGCCATGGGCTGGTTTTTCGAAGGTCACCCGCCCTCCCAGCAACATGGCGCGTTCCTGCATTCCGAGCAGGCCCAAACTGCGGGAATTTTCCAATTCATGCATGGGCATACCGACGCCGTCGTCCTGCACGTCGAGCAGGAACTGGCCATCCTCGAACCGGAAATGGGCATCGATGCGGGCAGCCTTAGCATGGCGGGTGACATTGGTTACGCATTCCTGGAATATGCGATAAAGCGCTATTGAAATGCCGGTTGGGATTTCAGGCGGAGGGTCCGGCAGATGGAGGACGCACTGGATGCCGGTTCGTTCCTGGAAGCGGGCCGCTTCATGTTGCAAAGCGGGTAAGAGGCCGAGATTATCTAGGATTCCCGGACGGAGCTCGGCTGAAATGCGCTGCACGGCGCTCATCGTAGCATCAACCAATTCGGTGGCGGAAACTACCCGGTCGAGCAAAGGATTCACCGAAGGATCGGCTTCGCGCTCGGCAAATTTCTTTTCCAGCCAGCGCAAATCCATTTTCAAAGCTGTCAGCATCTGCCCGAGTTCATCGTGGATTTCGCGTGAAATGCGCCGGCGTTCCTCTTCCCGCAAAGACTCCACGCGGGCGGTTAAGGCGCGCAGGCGTTGCTCCGATTCCTGGACGGCTTCCATGGCGCGCTTGCGCTCGGTAATGTCCTGGATAGTGCCGGCAATACGGACAGGCAGCTTTTGCTCATCAAAAACAATTTCTGCTTTCTCCCGAACCCATCGAATTTGGCCGTCACGGCGGCGAATGCGGTATTCATAATCGAGCTGCTTTCCCGTTTGGAGGGCTTCCTCGTGGACGTGTTTCACCCAATCGCGGTCCTCAGGAGGGACGGCTTCGAGAAATTTGTCCCCCGTGGGCAAGTCCTTTCCCTTCTCCATTCCGAAAATGCGATAAATCTCGTCAGACCAGAATAATCTTTGCTCCTTCACCTCCCAGTCCCAATTGCCCATGCGAGCAATGCGTTGCGCGTTGTCCAGCCTGTCTTTTGTGCAGGATAATTCCTCAAAGAAGCGCCGAAGCCGAGACTCGGACTCACGCAGGCTGCGTTCAACGTCGTGTGTCCCCGTGAAGGCCCGCCGAAGCATGATGAAAAGCAGCAGAGCGGTGACCAGGACGAAGCCGAGACCCTTGTAGGTTTGCCACCGGTGCAATTGAGAAGGCTCGCTGGTGAGCAGCGACAAAAATTTGTCCGAAAGGAAGATCCACAGGCAGGCAAAGACCAGGTAGCTGATGACAATCCTGGCTTCCGGCCCCCGGCCAAGCGGCCTGCGAACAGGAGAAAAGTTTGATTCACCAGGGCGATTCACGCGGTCTTTTTCAATCAAAGGTACGGGAAGAGCGCGAATCTGGCGAGACGGGAAGATGAATTTTCCAAAAAGTGTCTGGGGCTGGCTAAGGTTCCCGGTTGGCAAGCTCCACCTCGGCCCGGAGCTGGCTAGCTGTTTCGGGTGTAGTGCCGATAAAGACTCTTCGGATCTTTCCGTCTTTGCCAATCACGACCGTTTGAGGGATCCCTGTGACCATGTATTTTCCAGCCACATCCCCATTGGTATCCATTAATATGGGAATGGTATAATTTTGCTGGCGGAGGAAGGCATCCACCTTCGCTTTGTCCTCTTTCACGTTGACGGCGTAGACCAAAATTCCAGCGTCCGATTTATCCTTCGCGAGTTCAGCAATCTCGGGGAGTGATTTCCGGCAAGGGCCACACCAAGTCGCCCAAAAATCGAGAACCACCACGTGACCTTTAACCCCTGAAAGCGACACTGGATTTCCTTGAAGGCTGTCCAAGTGAAAGTCTGGAGCGCTTTTACCTTCCAAACTTGCGGGAGTATCTTCCTGTTCCAGCGAGGCAAGGCTTTCCGCGCCTTCGGGTGCAGTCCATGTGAAGAAGTCCGCATCAAAGCCGGTGTTTGGGCGGATGGTAGCGTAATCCACTTCCGTGCTGATACCTTTGAGAGGTCCGATGTCACCACCTTGCTTCAAATGGGCCGTGCTGATATCCACGCTCAAGCGGCGCATCAATTTGGTATCATTGTCCACCACCAGCACCACTGAATAATCGCCGTCAGAAGGTCGAAGGAACAGAGCTGGATAGGACTTGCCACCGATTACCACGTCGTTGGTGCGGCTAATTTCCTGGACGGGAAGGCCGAGCACGCGCAACGGATCACCGGCCAAGGCCATCAAGAGAGAGGGGTTTTGCGCCTGCAACAGTTGTGGCAGCGGGTGAGGCAGGGTTTTAAGAGCAACGTTGGTGAGATTGGTTTGGAAGAAAGCGTTGGCCGATTTTTGAAAGATGTAGATGTTGGTGCCCGAGGAACCGATCAGCAAATCCTGCTCGAGCACGTGCTTGAATTGGTTTGGCCGTTGAAAGGCGCTGTTGAAAGGGTGCTTCAGCTCCTTGGAATCGTCTTTCAGTTCAAAACGAGCCCAAATAGTGCCATCCAACTCGGCGGTTTGTAACTGCTGGTAGGCCTGGCGCATCTCGGAAAGCAGGGACTCGGCTTCGGGCGAAATCTTCAAGCGGTTGGTCTCGGTGGGACCGCCTGAGCCGCTGCCGGTTGCCGCCTGAGGAGCGAGGTTCAAGCCACCGGCGTTCTCGGTTTGTCGATGGTCCCTGGATGCCTGCTGCCCCGAACGAGGCATATGACAGCCCCAAAAACACAATGCAGAGAGGAGCAGGAACCAGCTCGCCTTTGGGAAACAAAATCTTCGTTGCATTACAACCTCCGTATTCGGGTTTGGAAAGGGCTTATGGCCAAGCCTGCTCTCTCTTCCAAGGCAGCGTAAAGTCGGCAACAGAAAGCGCAAACGAAACCGCTTTCAGCACGGTGGGGAATGAACCTACCCGCTGGCGGGGAAGGTTGTTCCCAACGAGAGAGCGGTCGCTGACGCACCGGGCAAAGAGGGCGTGAGGCCTTTTGTCGGGATTTTACCCATTATCAAAGGGCGGCGGATCAGGAGAAGATAAAAAAAAGCCGTTAAGGTGTGCCGTGTATGAAAATCTCACTTAGCCCCCACCACCTCAAGCGCTACAAAGACATCCTGTACCTTTTCTTAAAGTACAGTTCGTCCGATTTGGCGGCCGAGGTAGCAGAATCGGACTTTTGGGGAGAGGAAGATACGCCCATTCCCACCGAAAACCCGCAAGCTCTTGAGCTGGCGGACGACCTGGAACGGATGGGCCCGACCTTCGTGAAGATTGGACAGATCCTATCGAGCCGGGCGGATTTGTTACCGGAAGTTTACTTGAAGGCATTGAGCCGGCTGCAGGATAAGGTAAAGCCCTTTTCCTTTGCGGAGGTAGAACACATTGTGGAGAGCGAGCTGGGGGTGAGATTGTCGAAGGCCTTCGCGCATTTCAACAACGAACCAATGGCCGCCGCGTCGCTCGGGCAGGTCCACGAAGCTTCTTTACGGGATGGGCGACAAGTCGTGGTCAAAGTTCAGAGGCCAGGAATCCGAAAGCAAATCGCAGAGGATTTTGAAGTTTTGGAGGAGATGGCCCTATTCTTCGACAACCACACACAGCTGGGACGCCGTTACCGGTTTTCCAAATTGCTCGAAGAATTTAAAGGAACTCTCCTGCACGAACTGGACTACTTGCGCGAAGCATCCAACCTGGAAAAAGTCGGGGAGACTTTGAAAGACTCCCCCAACATTCGGGTGCCAAAGCCCGTGCATGATTATACCACCCATAGCATCCTGACGATGGAGCTGATCCACGGGACCAAGATCACCAAGCTAAGCCCCCTGGCCCGGCTGGACATGAATGGAGAGGCACTCGCGGATGAACTTTTCCGCGCGTACTTGAAACAGGTGCTGGTAGATGGCCTCTTCCACGCAGATCCGCATCCCGGGAATATTTTCCTGACCAATGACAACAAGATTGCACTGCTCGATCTTGGGATGGTGGGCAGGACCACACCGGGCCAGCAGGATCAGCTTTTGAAACTCCTTCTTGCCATCAGCGAAGGCGAAGCCGAGAAAGCGCTGGAAATCATCCTGGCGATCAGCGAAACCTCGGATGAGTTCAATGAAACGGAGTTCCGCCGGAAGATGTCCCACCAAATTTCGGAGCAACAAAATACAACAGTGGCAGAGATGGACATCGGCAAGTCCCTGCTGAAGGTCGGAAAGCTGAGCGCGGACACCGGCTTGTTTGTGCCGCCTGAGCTGACAATGATTGGCAAAACTTTGCTGCAACTGGACCAGATCGGAAGGATTCTTGCGCCGAGTTTCAATCCCAACGCCTCGGTGCGGCGGAATGTGAGTGAGTTACTCAGCCAAAAGATGTGGAAAGACGCTTCGCCTGCCCGAATTCTGGGTTCCGTGCTGCAAGTAAAGGATTTCGTGACCGGCCTCCCACCGCGTTTGAATAAAATCCTGGATGCCGTGGCAAACGCGGAACTGGAGGTGAAGGTGAAAACACCTGACGCGGAAAAGGTGATGTCAGGCTTCCAAAAACTGGCCAACCGCATCACCACCGGATTGATTCTGGCATCACTGATTATTGGGGCTTCCCTGCTGATGCAAGTGAACACAGCATTCCAGATCTTTGGTTATCCCGGAATCGCGATGATCTGCTTCCTAGCGGCAGCCACGGGAGGGTTCTGGCTGGTGATCAGCATTGTGGTTAAAGATTACAGGGATAAACAGAAGAGTCGGCACTAGGACTTCGAGACTTGCCTCAGTGGCAGGCAAAGGCCAAATTGTGCCGGGATACAAAACACATGGGATTCTTTTCAGATTCGAAGGACCGGATGGTGGAAAGCATGGCGTTGCCAATGCTGAACAACTCACTGCTTCAGCCTTACGGCAAAGCCACGAGTTTGAAGCTCAACTCCGCCGATAAATCCGCCGCGGTGGTGCTCGACTTAAAGGGTGAAAACCATCCTGTGGAAATTCAACTGACCCGCTATGAACTCCAGAGGGAGGGAGAGAGGGTTTTTCTGATTGTCCACAGCGTGACTACATCCCGAGAGTGGTTAACTACCTTGGCACGGGAACATCTGCTCAACAAAAAGCTGGAGTTGCCGCCCCAAGTCGCTGCTTATGCCGGAAGACTGCTGTGAGCCGTTTGGGCAAATCACTGAGCACCACGTTTCGGCCTCAACTCAACCAGTGCGACCGAGTTCTTCTTTAGGATGATCTGCAAACGACCAGCAGCCATCCCCTGCTCTGCTGGCTGCCACCGGGAATGGGCGTCGATGCGACGCGCCTCGAATGACGCTTCCGTGCCCCAAGGAAGGTTGCGCAAAACAACTTCGCAGGAGGAATGCTCATCCGAAAAGTTGCTGAGCAAGAGAACCGCATTGGTTGTGGAAATTCCCGCACCTGCAGCGAGACGCCCGGCCAACGCTCCCCGCACCCACACGCGAGTTCCTGACGTCACCAAGGCATCAAAAGCTCGCAATGCATAATAGTTATGAGCAGGGACGCCATTCTCCGAAAATAATCCGAAACCCCCTACTTCCCCATGGAAGAGGTTGCAAACGTCGATTGGGGCATCCTGCAATTCGAGCAAAGCGGCCGCAATAAACGAGGCGCCCGCCGGCCCTGACATTTCTCCGTAGCAGCGTTCTCTCGCCTCTGGTCCGGCTGATTTTGAAAGCGGCTTCCAGGAATTATTCGGGAGATAATTCCATTCATTTAAATGGCTTTCGGTTTGCCGGAATCCGTGTTGGTCAAGCAACTGACGAATGGCTTTTGAGCGTTGCACCAGTTCAGAAAGATCGGCGGTATAGCAGTGCCAGGATAAGAAATCGAGGGGCAAGCTTTCCTTTTTGCACATTGCGAGGAATGCGAGCAGGAATGCCGACGGTTCAAAACGCCCATTCTTGAATTGCCCAGAGTAGCCGAGCGCGGGGCCGCCCACTTTGAGGTTCGGGCAGGCAGATTTAATTTTCCGCGCGGCTACCTTGTAAAGCCGGAGGTAGTCCTCATCCGTGCCGCTCCACATGGAGGGACGATTCTCAGGCTCGTTCCAGATTTCCCAATATTGAATGTCGTATCGGAAGCCTTTTGCCCAACCTTCGTTGTAATGCCGGATAACTCCGAGACAAACATCCGCCCAATGGTCCAGGGCCGCCGGAGGATGGACGAACCTTTTGACCCTGGTGTGCTCGATGCTCTCGCCGAGACGGTAAATAATTTTTGCGCCAGTCTGCCGCACCGCGGCCACGTAATCATCCGTCCGCGCGAAATCAAAGCTCGCCGGGCTTGAGGCATCCGCGTCCACACGCGGAAAAACCACGTGAATATCCACCACATCCGGGACGGGCCAATGGCAGTCGTGCAGGCGGGTAAAAGGGATTCCAAGCTGGCGTTGCGCTTCGGTGAGGTTAAATATCCCTCCGGCAACGTCGGGGCCTTTATTCACCCCGTGGAGGGGGCGGAAAGGCTGATTTGTTCTTGCAAAATCCACCTCCAAGAGGAGAGGTTCTTCGGCCCGGGTTTGGAAGATTGAAAGCAAGCAAAGGAGCAAAGAGACCCATCCAAGCCATAACCCCCGACCGCCTGAAATGACTCGCCGCATAAATGGATTACTCGTCCACGCCGCGGACGATTGTTTGTCCTCGGGTTGCCAAAACTTTTTTGCTGGGCACATAATTGGCAATGAATTCCTGGTAAAACTCCTGGAAAGTCCCGGCGGCAATGTGTTTGCGCATATCCTCCATGACTTTCAAATACATGTGGGAGTTGTGGATGCTAACCAGCCGGAGACCCAGAATCTCGTTCACGTTCAGGAGGTGGCGGACGTAAGCCCGCGTAAACCGGTGGCAAGCAAAACAGTCGCAGCCCTCCTCAATCGGCCGGAAGTCCGCCTTGCAGGCTCCGCCTTTGATGCTGTAGGTGCCTTTGCGGGTGAAAGCGGTGCCGTTGCGAGCCACACGGGTTGGAAGCACACAGTCAAACATGTCCACGCCGCGGGCGACCAGTTCGACCATTTGGGCCGGGGTGCCCAATCCCATGGCATAGCGGGCTTTGTGCGCGGGCAGAAAGGGTTCGGCGTATTCAACGGCCTTCATCATTTCGGGCTCGGGTTCCCCGACGCTGACGCCGCCAATGGCATAGCCATCAAATTCCATCTCTACGAGGGATTTGGCGCATTCCTCCCGGAGATCCGCGTGGCTGCCTCCCTGCACAATCCCAAATACGAACTGGCCCGCCGCGCGAGGCTGTTCCCGACATTCCTTCGCCCAGCGCAACGTGCGATCGACAGCGGCGCGCACATCCCGTTTGGTAGCCGTGTGCGGAGGGCAGTCATCAAACACCATCGCGATGTCCGAGCCGAGAATGCGCTGGATTTCCATCGATTCTTTGGGGCCCAGGAAAAGGAGCGAACCATCCAAATGGGATCGAAATTCCACCCCGTGGGGTTTAATTTTCCGGATCTTTGCCAAGCTAAAAACCTGGAACCCGCCACTGTCCGTGAGCATGGGCCTTTCCCAACTGATGAATCGGTGCAGTCCGCCGCCCTGCGTAATAATATCAAGGCCGGGCCGGATAAAGAGATGATACGTGTTGCCGAGAATAATCCGGGTATCCATCTCGACCAGTTCCCGGGGGTCCAGGGCTTTAACACTGCCCTGGGTGCCAACGGGCATGAAAACGGGGGTGTCAATCACACCGCGGGTGGTGGTGAGCCTTCCCAGCCGTGCTTTCGAACCTGGAGCTGTCTTCAACAATTCAAACATGAGCGGCAGATTGAGCCATGAAACGATCCAGTTGAAAAGAAGCGATTGGCAGCCAGTCTATCAGGAGGTTCAAAGGTTGATGAGGGTTTTGCCTTCGCGGCGGAGGAGAACCGCTTCGAACTTGGGCACATACATTTGCGTTTCGGCCGGGAGCCTGGAAGCAATAGCGTCAAAGGAGCGGGTTTTACTGGACCTCAGCAGGTTGTTCACACGCTGTTCCCCACTATTGTAGGCGGCCAAAGCGAGCCGCCAGTCGCCGAAGCGAGTGTGGAGCAAACGCAAGTAATTAGCTGCCGCTCTTGCGCTCTTCTCCGGATCCAGACGTTCGTCCCGCGGCGAGGTGGAAAGCTTGAATCGCCTGGCGGTCGCGGGCATGAGCTGAAACAGACCGACCGCGCCGGCTGGACTTCGTGCCAAGGGATTAAAAGAGGATTCGACTTCGGCCAGCCAAGCCAATTCCTGCGGAACACTTTCACCCCGAAAAACCGGTTTCAGCCTGGGCATCAGGCTTTGGGCCTTTGGGGGCAAAGGCCGGCTTTCCAGTTCCCGTACCCAAACCCGGCGCTGGAGTTGGGCGGTGGGAGGGGGCGCATTCGTGCCGGGCCTGGCCTGTCGACGCAGTTCATTGGCTGTCGTGAGGTAATCCAAATGGGATTGAAGCCAGAGCGCATAAGGCTGGGTTTCCTCAAATTTCCGCAGCACGGGAATAAGCTGGGTAGCGGTCTGTTGCAGGTTGCCCAATTCGTAAACGTCCTGACCCTGAAAGCGCCTTTGTAGTTCAACCATAAACTGCTGAACACGTGATTGATCGAGGCCCAGGGCATCCCAGACATCGTTGTCCACGTTCTCCTGCACCCAGTTTTGCACCGAATCCAGAAGCTCATCCGCCTGGACGGTATCCTGAGCCGGAGCGCGGACAGCGAAGGAAAAGCAAAAGCTTAAAACCAGCATCCATTTTGTTCGCGCATCCATCGAAAGCGATGGTATCAGGTTTAGGCAAAGACTGCACCTCAGGAAGTGCGCTTTGGTTTTTCAAAGACAAAGTGAATCCGACACACGGTTCGAACGGATTTCCAGACTTCAGCCTTCCAAATATTGTCCAGCCCTTGTGTCTAGTAATTGGAAACTGTGTCCCGCCCGGGACAGAGTCGAGCTGCCTTGCGGCATAAGCGAGAAGGATTTGCCGAGCCTGAAAGCTCCTAGCGGCAAAAGTGATACTGCAGGCAAGAGCTTGGATAACATCAAAACCCAGCATAAAGACGCAATTCGGAAACATTTGAAAGCTGGCATGGATTTCGCAGTGCAAGGAAATCGCGTTAATGACCTATCCAATGACACGCAGCGAGCGCAAGCGTCCTTTATTGGCACTTGTTCTGCTAAACCTGAAGTTCGAAAAATTATGGGTTTGCCATTTTTAAGCAGCCAGACAAAGAAGCGTGACCAGATTGTAGCCATAGATCTGGGTACGAGAACCACCAAAGCGGTGCACCTGCAACGTAAGGGAGAGCGCTTCTGTTTGGTCAACTACACTATCCTGGACACACCGGGGAGCGACAAAGCTCCAACTCCCGAGGCGCTTACGGAACATCTTAAGGCAGTCGCACACGATTTGAAAGCAAGCCGGGTCAAACAAGTGACGCTCGCTTTGGGAGTCACCGAATCTCTTCTGCGCCAGGTGGAGGTGCCGTTGATGCCAGTCTCGGATATCCGACAAATGCTCAAGTTCAATTCGAAGACATACTTGCAGCAGGACCTTTCGGATCATGTCTTTGACTGTTATTGCCTGCCCCTGAGCCAGACTAAAGTTTCAAACGCAGATAAATCCTCGGAAGCAAGAGCCTCTGCCACCCCCAAAATGCGGGTGATGGTGGGCGGCGCAAAACGGCAGATTGTGGACAACCTGGCGGCCGCGGTGAAAAATGCCGGTCTCATTGCGGACACAGTAATCCCAGGGCTGCTCGGACCGGCCAATGCGTTCGAAATTTGCGAGCCGGAGAATTTTGCAAAAGAGGTGGTTGCGCTTGTGGACATTGGATTTAAGAACACCACGATCACCATTTTAAGCGCCGGAGAAATGATGCTTCACAGAGTGGTGGCCCTGGGAGGGGACCGTATTACCGCCGGACTGGCTGAAGCCTTGAACATCAGCTATGCCGAGGCCGATGGAATCAAAGTTGGCATGCCGAGCGAAGTCCAGCAAAACCTGGAGACAGTGCTGAATCCCCTGGGGAGAGAATTGCGGGCTTCAATTGACTTTTTCGAGCACCAGAATGACAAAACGGTGACGCAGGTATTCCTCTCCGGCGGTTCGGCTCGAGGCGAACTTGTCGTGCAATGCCTGCAGAATGAATTGATGGTTCCCTGCAAAAGCTGGAACTCGGCTCGCTTTTTGGAACTGGCTCTTTCCCCCGAAAAGATGGGCGAGATTGAGCATATCGCCCCCCAGTTGACGGTCGCGATTGGAGCAGCTACATCCCTTTTCTAATATGCCAATAAAAATCAACTTGCTGGCGGAAGCCCAGGCGACAGAGGAAGCGCGCCGAAAGGACCCGGTGAAACGAGCCATCCTGGGGGCTGTCATTTTAGTCGCGGGAGCATTGCTCTTCAGCAGCAGCGTGCAATTAAAAATCCTGCGTTCCAAGGGCGAACTGAATGCCTTGGAATCCAGTTGGAAAAAGATCGAGACAAGCTACCAGACGACCGTGGATGTGCGTCGCAAAGCAGTGGAAGCCGAGGAAAAGATTGCGGCGCTGAACCAAATGGCGACCAACCGCTTCTTGTGGGGCAACGCGCTGAATGCCTTCCAGCAGACGCTCACCGGGATAGAAGATGTGCAAGTGATGCACATCAAGACCGAGCAGAGCTACGCGGTGGTGGACGAGGTGAAACCAAAGGAGAGCAGACCAGGCACCCGGGCGAGTTCGACCGAGAGAATCAGCATGATCATTGACGCGATAGACTCCAGCAGCCAATTGGCAGGCCACAGCCGCTATAAAGCAAGCATCTCCACTCAACCATTTTTTCAGGACAACCTCCAAAAAACAAACGGAGTGCTGCTCCTGAGCCTCTCGGCGCCGCAAGCAGATGGCAACCGGCGCAATCCATTTGTGAAATTCAGCTTACAATGTTCGTTCGCGGAAAAGGTGCGGTAACATGAAACATTTACCCAAAGAAAAACGTGACCGGCTGATCCTGGTGGTCCTTGGCACCGCGGCATGTCTGGCAGCCGTTTGGTACGGCCTAGTCAACAACCAGCGCAAGAGCCTTGATAATATCGGCAAGCAAATTGTGGATCAAAGGATGAAAGTGACCAGCGCCGAGCGGTTGGTGGGTTCGGCGGCCGAGGTCAAAAAGAGCGCGGATGTGATGGAAGCGAAGCTCAAGATAATCGAGGATGGAATGGCTTCGGGTGACATGTATTCGTGGATTATTCAGACCATGACCAAGTTCTGCGTCGGACGAGGAGTGGACATCCCGCAGTTCAGCCGTGAAGTCACTGCCGAGGTGGGTATTTTGCCAAAATTTCCTTACAGGGCCGCCATTTTCACCGTGCGCGGCTCCGCGCATTTTCATGACCTGGGAAAACTGGTGGCTGACTTTGAGAATGCCTTTCCTTACACGCGCCTGCAAAACCTGGAGATTGACCCGATGGGCAACAGCGCCGCCAGCCCAGTCGCCAACCTGAAAACACCGGCGGACGCTGAAAAACTGTCGTTCAAGATGGAGATCGTGACCCTGATCAATCCGAACAATCATTGATTAAAATCTATGCGAAATAGCGCAACACTGCCGCAAACCTGTTTTTGGCTCCTGCTCCTGTTCTTTGTCGGTTTCAGAACTGACGCTGCCCAGGCCCCAGCCCCGGCGCAAGAGGCGACTGCCCTTCCCAAGTCTCTTTTCATTGATGATGTGTCTGTTGGAAAGGACCCATTTTTCCCTCGCTCCACTCGCCGAGGGCCTCAGCTCAAAGAGGTTATTGCCATCGTTGAAAATACCCCGGACCTCTTGTTGAAGGGAGTCTCTGGAACCAGTTCCAGGCGGCTCGCCATCATCAACAATCGCACGTTTGAAGTGGGCGAGGAAGGCGAGCTTAAGGCCAAAGGCCAAAGTGTCCGGGTGAAATGCATCGAAATTAAAGACAAATCGGTCTTGATCCGAATCAATGGAATTGACCGGGAACTCCTCCTGTCTCCTCGTTAAGCAGCGCAATAACTCATCCGCAACGAATTTAAATCTCACCTATGAAAATGAAAACCACATCCCTCATGCTCCTGCTCGCCGCCTGCCTGACAGGCGTAGCGCAGGACAAAAGCACTTCACCGGACGCGGTGCCTAAAGCCTCGCCTCCTTCTGAAGTGACCACTCCAGCCACGGCCCCTGCTCCCACGCCTCCATCCGAGGCGCCAGCGAGCGCTCCGGCATTAGCAGCAGCGCCCACTCCGGCTGCGCCGGCAGACGGGACAACACCAGCCGAGCCCGCGCTTGCTCAAAACACGGCTACAGGCACGGCAGTCGCGACGGCTGCAGCAAACACAGCTTCGGCCGGCAGCCCCAATGATGTGGTGCCCTTGATCGTCATTGAGGATGTACCGTTGACTGATGCCATCCGAAACCTGGCCCGCCAATCAAGCTTGAATTTCCAATTTGACCCGCGGGTGACATCATCGAACCAACCCACCATTAGCATCCGGTTCGAAAACGTCACAGCCCAGGAAGCGTTGAACGCGGTGCTGGAAAATTATAATTTGACTCTCGTCAGGGATACCAAGTCAAAAATCGCCCGCATCACCGTCAAGGATCCAAAAGCGGAAGATCCGTTAATTTCCAGAGTCGTGCAATTGCGCTACAGCGACCCGACCAACCTGGTCATCCTGGTGAAGTCCACGCTGTCCGCGCGCAGCACAGTGGTCTCGGACGGCCGCACCAGCCAACTCATCGTGACCACCACAGAACGCGAGGTAGATAATGTGATCAGCTTAATTAACCGGCTGGATTCCCCAACCAAGCAAGTTCTGATTGAAGCCAAGCTGTTTGAAACGTCGAAGGCGCCCAGCACCATCAAGGGCATAGATTGGACGGGCACGCTCCAAAACCAGCACGTCGCGTTTGGAAATAACACGGATGTCGCGATTCCAGGAAGCCGCACGGAGCCAGCCGTTCCGAGCACCGTATTCGGCGGCGGACCAAAAGTGACCTGGAATAGCATGAGCGGATTCTTCCCTGGAATGGCGTTCCTCAATGCGGACGGCGCAAATGTGGTGCTCTCCTTCCTGAACAAAGATGCTGACACTGAAGTGCTTTCAACCCCGCGCGCAGTCACCCTGGATAACCAGATGGCAACGTTGTCGGTCACGAGGGCGTTCCCGATTTTTCAGGTAACGCCCGGCTCAGCCAATTCAGCAGCTGGAGCAACTGTCACCTATACCAACCTTGGAACGATCCTTTATGTCACGCCGCGAATTGCCGCAGATAAGAATGTTTCGATGCGAGTCATACCCGAAGTTTCGAACATCGATTCGAAGGACAGCCAGACTCTAAACAGCACTCTGAATACGGCGAACATTTATGCGGTCCGCCGCATGGAAACGTCGGTGATGGTTCCGAGCGGAACTACCCTGGTGATGGGCGGCATGTTGAGCGATTCGCAAACGAAAAGCTTCACCAAGGTTCCTATCCTGGGTGACCTGCCAGGAATAGGCTGGGCTTTTCGGCAGGAAGGCAAGAGCCGGAACAAAGCTAATCTGCTTATTTTCTTAACCCCAACTATCCTGGAAGAGGACGCCTTCCATGTCACCAGCAGCGGAAGCGACTTCCTGAAGACACGTTATGTTGAGCGCGCCGAAGCCCCCGCCAGCGCGTGGGACAGCGCCAAGGCTCACGATTGGACGAAGCCTGTCGAATAGGTTTTGCTCAACGCGCCGGAAGATAATTCCAGCGCAGCCAAAGGTAAATAATTCATGCAAGCCGCTTCCTTCCGGAAGCGGCTTTCTGCTTTATCAATTGGATTTTTGGGAGGCAGATCAGAAAAATTTCGCTTCAAAACTTCGCTCGCGTGAAAAAATAAAATGCATTATGTACTTGCCATAAAGAACCGTGAGTTTTAGGAAAAGGGCAACCACGCAATGCAGGAGCAATGCACAAACGAGATTGCAGAGCGGTTTCAGAGGAACCAACAATCGGTGGCCAGCGCGCGACGAAAGAACCGCGCGGGAAGAACGCGAGGTAATTTACCTTGGCAAAGTTTTTCCCAATCATAGGATGAATGGAGGTGACGAACAGATGGCAACTAAAAAGAAAACCGCAGCTAAAAAGACCGCGAAGAAGTCTTCCGGCAAGAAGAAGTAACATACTGTTAAGCAGAATACCGGCGCGGGGAGTAAATGCATCTTCTCGCGCCGTGTGCTTTTAAATGTCAGTCTTTCATGGCCAAACTTGTCTTTGATATAGAAACCACCGGCTTGCCGCCGGGCCACTTCGACGAAGTGCAGCAGGAGTATTTGTTTCGCGAGGCTGAAAAGCTGCCAGAGGAGCCAGCCCGGGCTGCCCGCCGCCAGGAAATTGAGCGCATGTTCAGCCTCTGGCCGCTGACTGGGACGGTGGTGTGCATCGCAATGCTCAATGCCGAAAGTTCCCGCGGCCAAGTTTTGTTCCTTGCGGACGACTTCGAGGAAGCGGCCGAGGCGGGCCCGGTTGAATTCGTGGCGTGCGTGGATGAGGTTGAGTTGCTCACAGCTTTCTGGGATGTGGCCAAGCACTACGAAGGCATTATTACTTTCAATGGCCGGGGTTTTGATGTTCCCTTCATTTATATGCGCTCAGCGCTGCTAAACGTGCCGATCACGCGCAGAGACTGGCTCGGCTACAGATTTGCCACCGAGCCGCATTGCGACCTCGCTGATCAGTTCACCTTCTACAATGGGACCCGGGACGGAGCCACCCGCCGATTTAACCTCGATTTTTACTGCAAAGCCTTCGGAATTGAGTCGCCCAAGAGCGAGGGCGTAACAGGAATGGATGTCAGCCGGCTCGTTCAGGAGGGGCAATTCCGGCAGGTGGCGGAATATTGTCTGCGGGATGTCCGGGCGACCGTTCTTCTGTACCACATCTGGCGCGAACGGCTGGGTGGTATAAAATAGGTGTATGACACACGCGTTCGGAGGTGACGGAGATGCCGGCCCGGAAGGGCTGGAGCGGGTGCTGTTTTGCTTTGCGGTCGAACAGGAAGCCAAGTTTTTTTCCCAGCCTGGGATGGAGATCCTGATCACCGGCATGGGCCGGGAGAACGCGGAGCGCAACCTCCACACGGCTCTCCGGAAACGGGAAGCCCAGCTGGTCTTAAGTTGCGGATTTGCAGGTGGGCTTAACCCTTACCTTGCCTCGGGAACGGTAGTTTTTGCGACGGACGAGGATGCCGGCTTGACTCCCCTGCTCCTGAGCGCAGGAGCCTGCCCTGTGACCTTTCACTGCAGTGACCGGGTGGCGACGAGTGTGCCCGAAAAGAAGAAGCTCTGGGAGGAGACAGGCGCTGACGCCGTTGAAATGGAATCTGAAATTATTCGAGCGATCTGCAAAGCCCACGGAATCCCGAGCGCGACTATCCGCGTCATCTCCGATGCGGCCAATGAGAACCTCCCTCTCGATTTCAACGCGCTCATGACTCCGGACCAGCAATTAAACTACCTAAAGCTCATCTGGACGTTATTGATGTCCCCAGGAAAGATCCCGGCCTTGCTCCGGCTCCAGCGGCAGACGCAGATTGCGGCTCGCAACCTGGCGGGAGTGCTCCGGAAGGTCATTCCTTGCTAAGCCTCGTTTCCGGGGCCGGAGATGGGTCCGCCCGGGCATTTCGCTTGGCATGTTCGCTGTAGCCCACCAGGGTGGCCCCAACCACGATGAGAGCCACACCGCTCCAACGCCAGGTATTAACTTCTTCGTGGCGGAGGAATTTGGCCGCGCCAGTGGTGATGACAAATCCTAGCGAGGTCAGGGGCCAAATCAAACTCACATCCCAATTCTTGAGCAGGTAAAGCAGAGTGACAAAAAAAATTGTTTCAAATAAAACCCCCAGCAAGAGCCATTGATTAGTGGCGCCCTTGCCGACCAGCCGGAGGATCTCACTCAGGGTAAATTCACGCAGCTCGCCAATTTGTTTCAATCCCTGGCTCAGCCAGACCACCCCGATGGCTTCCAGCACCAGGGCGACCAATAAAATACCGATGAGTTTGTACATACCTTTATAAATCTTGGTAACGAACGAGCGACAGATTTAAGCGCTTGACCAGGCTCATTACTGCCGGACTAATCAGCGCTTCAAATTCATTTTTGTACTCATCCATGGAAGGATGCGAATAGATTTCCACGTCATCCAGAGGCAGAGCAGGGAGCAGCCGCAACAGGTAATCCTCATCCACTCGCTCATTCTGCAGCAATCCAAACACGGCGGAGGTATGGCGAATGCGTGAGTTGCGAAAAAGCGGCAGCGCCCGCGCGGAAAGCAGGCGATAAATCAGCGCATGAGTCGACCGATACAACCAGCGCCCGGAAGCAATCCGGGCATTCAGCCAGAAAGGTTCACGCGTGCAGCGGACGTGCTTAATTCCCCAGGCAGCGGCATGCTCCAGCAGAATGTCGAGCACTACCGGATGCAAATGCATATGGAGGTGGCCATTGACATGATCCAGGGTCAAGCCGGTCGCACGAAATTTTTCAAATTGCGCGCTGATCTCTGCTTCCAGTTGCTGGCGCAGCCGCCGATTCCAAAAATACTTGAATCCGACCGCGGTTGGGTTGTCGCTGAACTCACGCTTCTCGTTTACCAGGCCCGGGATGCGATCGAAGCACAAAGCGCTGTGCCCGCATAAAAGGGTCAGATGCAGGCCCACTCCGAGCCTCGGATTTTGCCGGGCCAGGCCGACGGCCTCTTCCAGGGACGCCTCATTTACCATGAGGCTGGCCGTGGTCAGGATACCCTCCTGGTGTGCGCGAATCACCGCCCGATTGATCGAGGGTGAACGTCCGAAGTCGTCGGCATTGACTATCAGCCGCCGGGGGGCGCTATGGGGTGCCATAATCGGGAACCACCGCGCCGGACAGCACTCGGAACCAGGTGCGGCAAACGAGCAAAAGCTTTTGGCCTTTGCTCAGGCGTGTGGGATGCGCGCCAAAAACATCAAACCGCTGGAGCTCCAGCTTGCGAAGCAACCGCCAGTAAACCGAGCCCATCAACTCCGCAGCCGCCATGGAGCGGCGGTCTTCGGGCGGCAGAGTCTCGCGCGCCAACCTGTAAAACTCGCGGGCGCGTGCGGCGATATCTTCAGCCAGGCCGCTGAAGCGGCTGGAGTAGGTGAATCGTAGAATTTCCTCCTCGGACACCTGATGTCGTCTGAGCTCTTCCAAGGGCAAATAAATGCGCCCACGCTCGGCGTCCGCACGCACATCGCGGAGGATGTTCGTCAATTGAAGGGCTTTGCCAAGATAATCGGCATACTTTTGGCAAGCAGGATTTGTATAACCAAAAATTTCGATGCTCAGCAAACCAACCACGGAAGCCACCCGGTAACAATAGAGTTCTAATTCGTCCCACGTCTCGTATCGCTTGATGTCCAAATCCATCTCGACTCCGCGGATGAGCTCGTCAAACAGCTCATATGGCAAGCGATTCCGCTGGATCACGGAACGCAATTCCTGATTGACGATGAATTGAGGCTCACCCGAAACCCTACCACAAGCCCGCGCCACATCTTCTCTCCAGGCAGCCAGTCTCCTGCGGCGTTCTTCAACGGGAATAGACTCGTCATCGGCCACATCATCGACCTCGCGACAAAAGGCATAAAGCGCGGACATGCCATCACGTTTGGCTTTCGGCAAAAGAACGAATGCCAGAGCGAGGTTAGACGCACTTTTGCGAGTAATGGCTTTACTCTGCTCCATGCCTAAGGGTCGGAAGGGTTCTCGGGACGCAACGGGGGCAAGCCGCCCGTTTCCCCCAACGTAGGATTGCGGGGCAAATTATCCGGGTGCGATTTTCGTCGCTTACGAACTTTGCCTTTTGAACTGCCGGAAGACCTGGCGCTTTCATCGTAGAGAACACGGGAAGAACGAACCATTGCTTTGCCACGGGCCCGTCTCCCGCGAGACAAGTAGACAATCAGAAAAAGGACAAAGGCCATGGCCAACCCAACTCCCACGATTAGTAATACATCCGTGATCGAACCTTTTTGGATAAGGCCGCCTGTATTCGGCAGATTGTCCTGAGGCCTGAGAGGTAATTCACCGAGAATGGGGATAAATTTTAGCATGGAGTCACTTCCTTTCCAGGGTTTTGCGGCAATTCCTCCTCGGTATCGTGCTCCGACTGGAGATTAAGTCGCTGCATCCGATAGCGGAGCGCATGGCGGCTAATTTTCAGTTGCTCAGCAGTTTTGGTTAAATTGTTTTTGTTCAATTCCAAAGTTTGAACGATCAAATCTCGTTCGTAGTTGGCCATCAACTCATCGATGGAATGAGTTCCCGGCACAATGGGCAGGTCGCCTTTGCGCAGACGAGTTTCAAGATGGAAATCTGGCAGACTTCGAGCCTGGATTTCCGGGGCAGATTCCAGGATAACGGCCCTTTCGATGACGTTGCGCAACTCGCGCACATTCCCTGGCCAATGATGGGAAAGGAGTTTTTGCTGGGCAGCCGGGGAGATGCGCTCCAGCTGCTTTGCCATGGTGGCATTGAAGATTCGCAAAAAATGTTCTGCCAGGAGCAATATATCGCTGCCTCGTTCCCGCAACGGAGGCGGACAAAACTGAACCACATTGAGCCGATGAAACAAATCCTCTCGAAATTGGTTCTGTCGAATCGCATCGATAATATCGCGATTGGTCGCTGCTATCAGCCGCACGTCCACACGCAACTCTTCATTCCCCCCGACGCGTGTGAAGGTGCCATCCTCCAGAAAGCGGAGCAGTTTGGCTTGAAGAGGGCGGCTCATGTCGCCGATTTCATCGAGGAAAATAGTGCCGCTGGCGGCTTCTTCAACGCGGCCGGGCTTCTGTTTGAGAGCGCCTGTGAAAGCGCCCTTCTCATGACCGAAAAGTTCGCTCTCCAGGAGAGCCTCAGGAATGGCAGCGCAATTGATCCGCACATAATGAGCAGCCCGCCTGGGGCTGCAGGAGTGCAAAGCGCCGGCGATTAACTCCTTGCCCGTCCCGCTCTCGCCCAAAATCAAAACGGTGGCAGTGGAGCGCGCCACAGTTTGAACGAGTTGCCGCAGTTCCCGCACCTTGGGCGATTCTCCAATAATTTGATCCAAAGAAGCGGCTTCCACGGCGCGGGCCCTTAAAGAAGCGTTCTCCTGGAGCAAGCGATGACGCTCGGCGCACCGGGCTACTGCATGCAGTAACTCCTCCGGCTCGAACGGCTTGGAAAGATAGTCAATCGCGCCCGCCTTGATGGCCTCCACGGCTAGCTTCGGGGTGGCATAGGCCGTAATTAACAGCACCGGCAGTTCTGGCCGTAGCCTGCGGGCCTGGGACAACAATTCGTATCCAGTCATTCCCCCGAGGTGCCCATCGGTAATGACCATAAAGAACTTATCATGATCCAGCAGCTTGAGGGCGTCTTCCGCGTTCGAAACAGAGCGAACCGCGTACCCCTCATCCTCCAAGACCGTTTGGAGCGAAAGGCGCATGTTCTTGTCGTCATCGACGACGAGCACCGGAGGAAGGGGCATACTCATGACTGCAGCTTCATAAAGGTTCTGGTGGGGAAGTTTATAATGAAAGTGGCACCTTTTCCAAGCTCAGATTCGACCTTAACGGTACCCCCATACATTTCGACGTTGTTTTTGGCAATGGCTAAACCGAGGCCAGTCCCCGTGGTTTTAGTGGAGAAATAGGGTGTAAATATTTGAGCCTGCCGTTCTATAGGAATACCAGGTCCTTGATCGGCAATAGTAACAATAATGGCGTGGTTAGGGCCTGCCAAGGCGTGGACGAGAACCTTCCCCTCCCCCTGCATCGCTTCCCGTGCATTTTTAAGTATGTTCACAAATATTTCCGAAAGGTGGCCCTTTTGCATCAAAAGGGGGGGTAGCCCCGGGGAACAAGTAAGTTCCACCTCAGTCTTGTAGCCTGCACCTGCCGGAAAGACAGCTCGGACCGCAGCCTCCAATTCATCCGGTAACCGAAGCTTTTCGACTTTGCCCTCGGCCAACTGTGCATATCCCATCAATTCAGTGATAATTCGGTCGGAGCGCTCCACTTCTTCCCTGATCAGTTCGATTTGCTTTGGGTTTATGCTTTTATTCTCCTGAATGGCCCGCTGCAAGGAGAAGGCCGCATTGTTGATGATGGCCAGCGGATTTTTGATTTGATGGGCAATTTGGGCAGCCAGGCGGCCCGCGGAAGTAAGCTTGTCCTGGCGGGCAGCATGTTCCCGGGCTTCCTCCTCTGCTTGCCGTTGCTTTTCCAACAGGACCTGGACCCCGTAACAACATAATGCCATAAAGAGGAGCACAAACACGCGGAGCAAAAAAGGTTCCGTTGGATTTTCATGAGTCCCTCGGGCGAAATCCTCGAAATCCAGCATTTCATCTGAAATCGCGACATCCAACACCCCAGCCAGTAAGTAGCAAAGAATGAGAGAACCATTGAGCAGGAGCTGGGGTACTGCACGAGGACTGCTCAGAGCGTTCCGAACAATAAGCCCCGGAAAAACCCAATACACCAGGCTATCAAACCCACCCGTCACGAATGCAAGCGCGGCCAGAAACAGTCCGTCCAAAAGGTTTGAAAAGAAGATAACCCTTGGAAGAAAAACAGTCGGAGCTTTGCGTTTGGAACGAAGCAGCACAACCGCTACTCCTGCGTTAATTACCAGGTAGATGAGGAAAAATCTTTCGATCACCTGCTGGGCAACCGAGCGTGGAAGGGCAATATCCTCAAACCATCGAGAGAAGAAGAAGCTGTAAGAAAGCAGGAAGGCGAAGATAACCTTTACAGGAAGAATGATGTCCCGCTCGACGGCCTGGAGTCTCAGAGCCATTTGCTCTGGCGGCGGCTCTGCTTCCTTGAGCAAGTCCACCAATCGGCTCAAGGTTTGCCATCGAAAGAGCTTCATGCGTGATTAACAAAAACTATTATACCTAAAAACACCCACAAAAACAGGGTTAAGTGAGCGGACCAAGAGCCTCGTCCAGATGCCGTTTCACGCTAAAAGTTCGCAAACCCGCCTGGCAATCTTCTCGATCGGTTCGAGACGACCTAACCCTTCATAACCGCAAGAGAGCAACCCAGTATCGGGCCCGATAAATTCAACTCCCCGGGACCGGAGCGTTTCCACGTTTTGTTGGGTAGCTGGGTGCTGCCACATTTTTCCGTTCATTGCTGGAGCCATGAGAATGCGCGCGTCCGGGTTAAGGGCGAGCGCGATGCAGGACAGTGCGTCGTCCGCGATTCCGTGAGCCAGTTTGGCAAGGCAGTTTGCCGTCGCTGGAGCAATCAGGAGCAGGTTGGCGGCGTCAGCCAATGTAATATGGGCAGGCTTCCACCCTTCCTCTTCGTCGTACAAGTTTGTTACGACGGGATGTCTTGAAAGCACCTTGAAAGGGAGCGAGGTCACGAACCGCAAAGCATCCGCGGTCATGACGACATGGACATCAAAATTCGCTTTGGTCAATTGGCTGGCCAAATCGATGGCCCGATGAGCGGCAATCGAACCGGTCACCCCAAGAACGACGTTCTTTTTGGCTGCATTCATGGTGAGGATACTCACTGGTCGTAGGAAGGGACCAGCGCCCGGCAATGCCGCATCTTCTCCGCATCCAGGATGGCCTCCATGCGACGTTGGTCCTCTGGAATGGCATCGCTGATAATGAGGTAGTCAAAATGCTTCCATTGGGCAATTTCGTGCCGGGCAACACTAAGTCTCTTTTGAATGCTGGAAAGGGAATCGCCGCCTCGCTTCAGCAAACGCTCTTCCAGAACT
>JAQGOV010000095.1 GCA_028293425.1 Verrucomicrobiales bacterium | reverse complement strand
TGTAAAAAGAAAACCCCTTTTCACTGACATCTTTGAGCAGCACCACGCGAGTGGACGGCTGCGCGTTCGGCCCGACGGTGGCGATCACCATGGCATTGGGCTCGCGCAGGCCTGCCTTCAAAGCCTGTTGAAACCAATTTTCAAATTGCTGGATGGGATTGGGATTGGCTTCCTCCTCGGAGAAGCCGCCTTGAGTGTATTCCTGGCGCAGGGCAGCAATATCCAGAGGAGGATCCGAATCGTTTCCCTTAGATGCCATAATGTCAGCAGCCCCGAACCGATAATTACGCCGGGATCATGCCGCTTTGACGTGCAAAATTGAACAAGCCGCCAGCATCCACGACGGGACGGACGTCACCCAATGGTTTGAAGGAATAGACTTTCCCTGTGGCCTGCAACGTGATCGAACATTTGTCGAGGTCTACTGTGACAACATCGCCGGTCTTCAAGATATCGCAAAGGCGATCAAGCGTTTCGCAGGGATAAAGTTCGCCGGTGGCCACGCAATTGCGGAAGAAAATACGGGCGAAACTTTCAGCCAGAATGATCCTGGCGTTAGCGGAACCCATGGCGATTGGTGCATGCTCGCGCGAACTGCCGCATCCGAAGTTGCGGCCTGCCACAACAATGGGGTAGTCGGAGTCAATTTGGCCTTCCTTCACAAAACGGGTGGGATACAACGCATCTGGCAGTCCGCAAAGAGCGAAGCTGCCCAGCTTCTCATATTCCTCAGTAATCGTTGGAACGAGATTCAAATACTGCGCAGGGATAATCTGGTCAGTATCGATGTTATCGCGCACCACATAGACCGGACCCGTAAAAACAGATTGCATGCGGCAGAATTTGCAGGGAGAAACGTCGCTTTTCAACAAGGAACTTTTATCAAATGAAGCAAAATGCGTCGTTTCCCGCACAAGAGCGCCGAAGGCTAGTTGCAGAAAGGGAAATAGATCGTAAAATCGACTCGATTCCCATTTGGAAGAAGAAAACGGTTTTCAAAGAGCCATATGCTGACATTTACTTGCCTCGGAGCAGCCGGAGTTTGGATGGGATGTTCCAACCAAGCCGGGCCGAGATTTTTCCGGGGGTTTCTATCTGAATTGGCCAGGCCAATCGTGAAACCGGACCATCGCCCGGAGCCAGGACGGTGGGTCTCAAATTCGTTAACTGCTTCCTGGCTAGGGCATTCCACGGTTTTGATACATTTCTACGGTGTCACCATTTTAACGGATCCTGTTTTGTATCCCCGGATTGGCGCGAATTTAAAAATTGGGACTGTTGGTCCCAAGCGGTTGGTCGCGCCTCCATTGGGTCCCGATGAGCTGCCGCACATCGACCTGGTGCTGCTGTCGCACGCGCACATGGATCACATGGACCTCCCGACACTGTCGCATTTCGATTCGAGCACGAAAGTTGTTACCGCCAAACATACCTCCGACATTCTACAGCGCACGCGAATGCGGAGAGGCATCACTGAACTCGGGTGGGGCGACAAAACCATGGTTGCGACAAAGCATGGAAACGTTCAGGTCCACGCTTTCGAGGTGAATCATTGGGGAGCTCGCTGGAGGCACGACAAACATCGTGGGTTCAATGGTTACGTGGTTGAACGCGAAGGGAAAAAAATTATCTTTGGCGGGGACACTGCCTGGACATCAACCTTCCGGCCTTTGCGGAACCGTGCGCCTTACGATTTGGCCATCATGCCCATCGGGTCTTACAAACCGTGGATCAAATGTCATTGTAATCCAGAGCAAGCAGTTTCAATGGCGAATGATGCTGGCGCCAAATTTTTTCTACCTGTCCACTTTAATACCTTTGCTCTGGGGCGTGAAAGACGGTCCGAGCCCCTGGAGCGGGTGGAAGCGGTGCTGGAGCCTGAGCGCCTTGCCTTAAGGCAAATCGGCGAGACATTCACGATGAACTAACCAGCCTCCAGTCAATCAAGCCCTTAACGGAAGGCTTCGTAGTTTTTGTTCCTTAGACACCCAAAAACCGATTGGAGCCAAATTTTGGCCCACACATAAACTGTGCGGATTGGCCCAGTTTGCTCATAGCGCCGCATGGAGGTAATGACGGCCGTGTCTCCAACGTAAACGTATTTTCCCATCTGGCGAAGCTTGCAGATAAGGTCACTGTTCTCCCGGACGTGCAATGCTTCATCGAATCCGGCGGTCCGCTCGAAGTGTTCTTTCCAACAAAGGATCACGCCGGAACTGCCTTCGTGAAGCCCAGAGGAATGCATGAAATTTTTCCAGCCGTACATCACCTTGTATTTCAATCTTGGAATGTCTGGTTCCCCGCGAAGGGTTCCAGCTGCGTATTCTGGGGTGAACTTTTCGGCGATGGTGTGCAGAGCATAGCCATCGAGCACAGTGTCAGCATCCAGGAAAACGAGAATGTCTCCACGGGCAGCTTGGGCACCCAGATTACGGGCCCGACTGAGGCCGCGTTCCTGCATTTCAATGAGGCGGTGACATCGGTTACGAGCCACGTCGCAGGTTCTATCCGTGCAACCGTTGGCGACCACAATGATTTCAAAGCGCGGGTATTTCTGTCTGAGGAGCGCTTCCAACGTTCCTCGGATGTAACTCTCCTCATTATGCGCTGGGATGATGATGGAAATCATCGGCAGGGCGCTGACTGCAGGCGCCTGCGGGGCAGATTTTCTACGGACGTGTCGAGTTTCCAATGGCGCCGTCGCGGTAAAAAAGTTCCAGGTCATAATGTTGCTTTCAACAAGCTAATTACCGTTTACCTACGGGCTGTTTCTTTCCAATGGGGATAAGCCCTTAAATATGATGAGTTTCCGAAGCTTGGGGCCGTAACCCCATTGCAAAAATCCATCAAAAGCGAAAGGTAATTCATACGGGAGACAGCCAGCGGGAGTTGGTACAATAGCCCGGCACACTTAAACGAGGAATAGGACTATGCTAAAAACGAAATGGATCCAGCTTGGAATATTGGGAATTATTTTGGTCAGTTTGACTGGTTGTGAACAGTTGCCTGGCAACAGAAAGTCCCAGGGTGCAACCATCGGCGGCTTGGGCGGCGCGGCAGTCGGTGCGGCGGTGGGCGGAAGCCAGCACCGGGTTTTGGGAGCAATCCTGGGAGGTGCATTGGGAGCAGGAGGAGGCTACGTGATCGGAGCCAAAACAGATCATATCAACAACAAGGACACCCAGGCAGCCCAAACCTCAGCGCAGAAGGCAGAACAGAATCCAGCCACGGCCCAGGACGCGCTGAGGGCTACATCGGCTGACCTCAATGGTGATGGATTTGTAACCATGGATGAAGTGGTGGCAATGAAACGAGCCGGTTTATCGGATGAAACAATCCTCACGCGAATGCGCGCAACGGACCAGGTCTTCGAACTGACCGACGATCAAAAGCGCTACCTGACCAACCAAGGAGTGAGCAGCTACGTCATCAACAGCATGGACACAATTAACCAGGATAAACGAACACGGCTGCTGAACTCGTCCA
>JAQGOV010000057.1 GCA_028293425.1 Verrucomicrobiales bacterium | reverse complement strand
CCCGAACGGCTACCATGGCACACGCTGCACACCCACGGTGGATGGAGACCGCGTTTACACCGTCAGCCGCGAGGGAGATTTCTTCTGCCTAAGCACCAAGGACGGCAAAGTGCTTTGGTCGAAGGACTTCAAGAAAGATTTCAACGGCAAGGTTCCAATGTGGGGCTACTCAGGATCCCCTTTGATTGAGAAAAACCTGGTCCTGGTGGAGGTGGGCGGTTTGGGCACGTCCGTGGTGGCGATGACCAAGGACAAAGGCACGCTCGTTTGGAAAAACGGCAATGACCCCGTGGGCTACTCCTCGCTCGTGGCCTACGATTATAACAACCAACGAAGCCTGGCACTCTTCCCCAAGGATGCGGTGGTCGGCCGGTTGATGGCGGGTGGAAAAGAGCTCTGGCGCTTTTCATGGAAAACAAGCTACGGAGTGAACGCTGCCACACCGATTGTAAAGGACGACAAGGTCTTTATCTCTTCTGGGTATAACTATGGCTGCGCTTTGCTCCAGTTCTCCCAGAGCCCGCCAAAGGTCGTGTGGCAAAACAAAAACATGCGCAACCATGTCAACAGTTGCGTGCTGTGGCAAAATCACCTGTATGGTTTCGATGAAGGCGAACTGAAATGTCTTTCCTGGGACACTGGCGAAGTCAAATGGGGAAGCAAGAGCTACGGCAAAGGCTCGCTCACTCTCGCAGACGGCAAACTGATCATCTGGAGCGCCAATGGCAAACTGGCCGTGGCAGAAGCATCTCCGGATGCTTTCAAGGAAATTTCCAGCGCACAGATCTTGGGCGGTAAAGACACATGGGCTGCGCCTGTCTTGGCCAATGGAAAGATTTATTGCCGCAGTCTCGAAAGCCTTGTCTGCCTGGACGTCAAAGGACAATAACCTCATAGACTTTTATGAAGAACACCCGTTTGGTTTTAAGCATTCTCGCTTTGGTCCTTTCATCGTCTATTGCGCTACGCGCCGCGGATAAGAAATTCATGCCGCTCTTCCCTGAGGACGGCATTCCGAAAGGCTGGTCCGTCCGGAATTGGGATGACGTGGCGAATCCAGCGAAAGAAGGTGTCGTATGGAAAGTCGAGAAAGGCGTCCTGAACGGCAGCGAACCACGCGGCACCTGGCTGGTCAGCGACAAGGAATACGGGGACTTCGAAATCGAGTTCGAATGGAAGCTCGGCCAGCGCGGCAACAGCGGCTTTGGCATGCGCTTTCCCTCCAAGGGTGATCCTGCCTTTGACGGCATGGAATTGCAGATGGCAGATGTCCGCTACAACCCGGAAGCCAAAGACTCCGAATTGACCGGTGGCCTCTACCGTGCCATCGCACCCACGAAGCAGATTTACAAGCCGACGGAGTGGAATAAATACCACGTTACGCTCAAAGGCAACCACATCAAAGTGGTTCTGAACGACACCGTCATCCAGGATTTAGATTTGGATAAGCAAAACCAGGAAGTCAAACGCCACAACGGCGAATCGGCCCCGCCCATTAAAGACCGGCCACACCGCGGCCACATCGGTTTCCAGGAACTCAGCCGCGGCGGCGACCACGTGCTGATTCGGAATGCGAAGATTAAGGTGCTGGATTGACCCTGCGTTCAGGGCACGAGCAAACGAATAGTCTCGTTAGTCATTGACTGCAGTTGTTTGTTGAGACCTTTAGCAAGCACTTGCTGTGCACTGCCGTCTCCAAGGCCAATGTTTCCCGCTAAATGGTGCATGTTCGTGCCCCAGCCGGCTTGGCTCGTCGGGGTTAGATAATAAATGCCGTTGGAGTTGGTGCCGCCTGTGATATTCCGGTCACCGGACAAGAGGCTTTGGGGTTGGTTTTCGTCCCCTTCTAACGAGATTAGATAGCTGAGATTATTTCGGGAGATTCCCGCAAAGGTATGGCTCTTAACAACCCTCTCGTCCACAGGGCATGCGAGGACTTTAGGGGAGGAAAGATTGGTGCCCAATGCCAGGAACTGAGATATTGGATCAGGGCCTGCGGCGGGTAATTCTGCTCCACCGTTGATGCGTGGTACCCTCCAAGGAGGTTTTTCTTCATGCTCATAGCTAAAAATCCGGAAGGCCAAACCAATCTCCTTCAAGTTCATCACGCAGTATATCCTATTCGCCCGCACCTTTGGCCGTGAAATCCTCGGAAGCAACAACCCCGCCAACAATGCGACTGTGGCAATCACAATCAGGACCTCGATAAACGTCAAACCTAACTTCTGATGGCTAACCGTTTTCACGGCAGAGCCAATCTCACCGGCGGGTTGTTGGTGTGAAGCAGCCAGTTCCGAACTTCACTTTCGGTCATCTGCTGCACGCTCCCGTCGCCAAAGCCTATAATGATCCGATTGTTATGCAGAAATGGTAGCACTCGAGGAGGGCTTTTCTTAGTGACGATCATCACGCCAGACCACGGCCTTGAAGTGGTAGACAACGACCTGTCCCCGGACAAGATTGCTTGTGGCTGGCTCTCATCGGCATCCAAACCCACGAAGTAACTCACGTTAGAGTTGGAAACACGATTCCACTCACTTTGCTTAGGTCGCTCCAAGTCTCTTGGACAACAAAGCACCTTTGGCGATGTAAGCTCATTCGATATCGCAAAAAAATGGCGAAAAACCTCGGTCGAACCAGCATATTCCAGTGATCCTCCCCGAGATTTCGGAACTGCCCACGGAAACTTGTCCTGGTGATCGTTGCTAAACATCCTCGTCGCCAGACCAACCTGCTTCAAATTGCTCATACATTGAATCCGCCCCCGTCCGTTTGGGGGTGATATGAACGCAGGCAGTAGCAACATCACTAGGAGCGTGGTCGCCGCAGTCACCGCCAACAACTCAATAAAAGTGAGCCCTCGCGCTCTGCTTTTGTTGCATTTCGCTTTCACGGCACCAGCAAACGAAGCATATCATTGGTCGTCATTTGCAATTGTTTGTTCACGCCGCTTACAGTCACCTGTTGCACACTGCCATCTGATAAACCGATATTTCCCGCCAACTGATGAACATCCTTCCCCACCCAGCTTTCCCGCTTCTGGTGGGCAGGACATAAAGTTGGTTCGTCAACACGCCACCAGTAATATTCCTGTCTCCCGAAACCAGGTTGTTTGGGCTGCTTTCGTCCCCTTCAAGGCACAGAAAGTAACTGATGTTCTTGCGGGAAAGCCCGGCAAAGTTCGCCGTCTTGGAAACCCTACCATCCGAGGCACACGCCAGAACTTTAGGGGAACCCAGTTCGTTGGTCATCGTCAGAAATTGGTAACTAGGGTCGCCCGTCCTCACGCGTTCCTCAGCTCCACCTTTTCCAAGTGGCACCCTCCACGGAAAATCCTTTCCGTGATCATTGCCAAAAATCCGTATCGCGAGACCGATTTGTTTCAAATCGGAAACGCAATTTATCCGGGAGTGATTTCCACGCCCTTTATTCAAGGCCGGCAGAAGCAGCGCTGCAAAGAAAGTGATCACAGCAATTATAACAATCACTTCCACTAACGTGAGCCCCCGCTCTTTGTTCTTGTTGCTTTTCATTTTCATAGCACCCCACCTTCGCCTCACGGCACCAGCAAGCGCACCGCCTCATTCGTCATCATCTGTAATTGGCTGCTAAGTCCGCTGGCCAGCACCTGCTGTGCGCTTCCATCGGATAACCCAACATTCCCCAACAATCCATGAATGTTCGTGCCCCATCCAGCCTGGCCCGACTGCTTCGACAAATAGTATAGCCTGTTCGAATACGCCCCACCCGTGATGTTCCGATCACCGGACAACAGGGTCTGGGGCTGACTTTCGTCCGACTCCAGACACAGGAAGTAGCTAATATTCGTTCGTGAAAGATACGCAAAATTGGTGGCTCTGGTCACATTTGTTTCATTGGGACAAGCTAACACCTTGGCCGAAGTGAGTTCATTGGTCATAGTCAGGTACTGCAAAGTTGGGTCTCCGGTCGAAACGCTTTCTAACGCCCCGCCCTCCGCCGCTGTAACTCTCCACGGAAACTCATCCTGATGATCATTCGAGAACATTCGCGCGGCCAATCCGATTTGCTTTAGGTTAGAAACGCAATTTATCCGGCTGACCCTCGCTTCGGCTTTCGCCAGCTTCGGAAGCCACAACCCCGCCATCAATGCGATTGTTGCAATCACAATCAGCATCTCCAACCACGTAAAACCAGACTTATAATGTCCACACGTTCTCACGGCACAACCACCTTCACCGGCAGTTCATTCATTTCCGAAATCAACTTCTGGATACCCTGCTCCGTCATCTGCTGAGCGCTGCCATCGCCCAAACCGATATTGATTCCATTTGCATGCAGCCCGGGAAGCACTCGAAGCGAACTGCTCCCCGTTATCACCATCACGCCTGACCATGCATTTGAACCAATCGATAACGTCCTATCTCCCGAGAGCAGCGAATTAGGCTTCCCTTCATCCGCATCCAATCCCGCGAAGTAGCTGATGTTCGTATTCGAAAGATCCTTCCATTCGTTTACCCTCACCCGAGTCGTTTCCTCCGGGCACAACAGAACTTTGGGCGTTGTGAGCTCGTTCGATACCGCTAAATAATGCCGAAAAACCTCCACCGAATTCGAGTACTCCATCGATCCTCCCTTCGCCCCGGGAGTCGCCCACGGAAACTTATCGTCGTGGTCGTTGCTGAACATCCGCATGGCCAGCCCAATTTGCTTTAGGTTGCTCACGCAATGAATCCGATGGCCGCCTGTCTTTCTTCGAGGGACGAACGCAGGTAAAATCACCCCCGCCAACAATGCAATCGTCACCACCACCACCATTACCTCTATAAACGTGAACCCCCGCCTTTTTGCTTCGAATAATTGCATTATCATAAACACACCTCGCCTACCACCTTGGCCCGCAGCGGCGGTCATCTACTTCCATCTCCCATTGCGTCTCGAATGCCAACCTGTCGTTTACGAACCGCCGCTGCGGGTCC
>JAQGOV010000055.1 GCA_028293425.1 Verrucomicrobiales bacterium | reverse complement strand
AATCCACTTCAATAAGCAAGCTTAATCCATCTAGACGCCTATATGCCTTTCAGCTCAGAAGCTTCAAAGTTGGGTAATATGAACAAGTATAGGGACGCCGTCGCGGGTCGGCTGGCGCGTCGCTGCGCGACGCGGCCAGCCTCAACCGCTCCGGGCGTCCTTATTTGCTGAGCAGCTTCGCCACAGCCCCGGCTATGAGGTCTAGCTTGCGGTTTACAGCGTCCAAGCTGGGTTCAGGCGAGCCTTGCTTGCCTTGCGGGGTTTCCGAACGTTCCTTGACTCCTTTGCGCCATTTGTCTTGAACGTAGCTTTCGAGGTCTTTGGCTCGCTGACGCAACAACGGCCCGTTGATTGGCAACACGCCATCCCGCGAATGATACGTGAAAAAATCAGCGAGTCCGGACCACTGGATATAGTTCGCGAAATCCCTCGCCGCTTCCAAGTGTCTGTCCTCGCGTGCGAGTCTCTCGAAAATGCCCAGCCTCCGGCTTGTCTCATCGTAAAGCTTCCACGTTCTGGAGCTGTCCCAAGACATAGCAAGTGCGTCATCATTTTTGCGTGTGGGGGTCTCCTTTGAATGGGGCAGGGAATGAGACTTGCTTGTCCGCCCGTTCAGCCGGTCCGGTCTGGATTTCCGAGCTGCAAACTGCGTTACATCGAACGCTTCAGATTCGGCAACACTACCGATTTCATTGGGGTTTGCAAGCTTTTCTTCGCCAAGTGGATGCACCATGGCGGGTATGGTGCCCGATTAAAGATAACAAATATTGTGCGAAATTAGACTCAAGGAAGTAAGGCCTGTAGTAGCTCTGGATCTCAGAATTAACGTTGGCCCCAGCCGAATCGACTGCTGCGGTTGTCCTGGGCTCCGATGGGCCAATAAACAAAGAAGGATCTGCCAATGACGTTGTCGCGTGGGAAATCTCCCCAACTCCTTGAGTCGGAGCTATTCATCGTGTTGTCGCCCATCACCATGTAGTGGTTGGGACGGAGCGGAAACTCAGACTTTTCATCCGGGAATAATGGCGCCAGGTTCGGGATTCCGTTTTCCCGGGCAAGTTGCTCGTTCAGATGGCCGGAATAAGCGCTCTCATGAGGCGGCAGATTCGGGTCGAAGGAATAAACGTTCTCAAAATGAGGTGTCTTGCTGTCCAGGCGTTTGCCATCCAGAACTATATGGCGGTCGTTGCCGATTTGAACCTTAATGGCGTCTATAGCGACCAGCCGCTTGATGTAAAACTGGTCGGGCGGCAATGGTGGAATTCCTTTGGTTTCAAAAACAATAATTTCCCCCAGCTTGGGCCGGCGGAAATTGTATGTCATTCGGTCCACAAACAAATGATCACCGCTGATGACCCGGAGGCGGATAAGATCCTCACCCGGCTTAAATGATTTGGAATTGGGCTGACCGTAGGCATTTAAAAGACCAGCACGTTTGAGCATGCTATCGGGCGGAAACCATACCGTATATGCTTCCAAGTGCTCCCGATCAGGCCCGAGCCAGAATGTTTGTTTCAGGTTGAACAACAAGAATCGCCTTGGGTTTTCGTCAAATCCTTGGAGTGAACCCTCGGATTTAGCAACCACGTGAGTATAGCTAACGCCGTTAAACCAGAAGTGAAAAAAGCGCTGAAATGGATTAGGGATGTCAAATGGGCGCTCCGACTTCAGATCCTGGACAGAAGAGCCATAGCGCGAGAAATCCGGGTCCGAGGTGATTCCGTAGAGCGTAGGCTGCATGGAGCCGGTGGGAATCTTGAATGGTTGCACGAAAAATGTGCGGATGCCCATGGCCACGGCGATGGCGACAAGCAGCACCTCGACATTTTCACGGAGGCCGGGATTAGGATAGGATTTCAGCCATTTGTTTGCGGCTGACTCCAGCCCAGTCATTTTGGATTCAAGAACGGTTTTGCCCGCACCCGCGCTTAGCGCCTCCCGAAGGTCGGTCATGGCAGCCTCGACTTTGCGGATCGCCTCCGCAGACAGAACATCACGCTGGGCGCTCAGGATTTTGTCAACGTGCTTGAGCATTTGCCTGGCATGCCGGGAGGTGCGGGAGAAGAGAGAATTCAGCATAGGGTTGAAAAAGCCGCGGGTTTGACGAAAAACAAGGGCACACGCTCATAAAGACTGTAGCGTGGAGAACGGTCTTGGAGTTTGGAATTCCCGGCCAGGCGCCCCTCAGTGTTCATGGAATTAGCTTTTGAGTACCTCGATAAAGGCTTCCTGCGGGATATTAACGGTGCCAAAGGATTTCATCCGTTTTTTGCCTTCCTTCTGCTTTTCCAGCAACTTGCGTTTACGGCTGATGTCACCACCGTAACATTTCGCGGTCACATCCTTGCGCAGGGCGCTGACGGTTTCACGGGCGATGATTTTGCCGCCAATAGCAGCCTGAATGGCGACCTGATACTGCTGGGTGGGAATGACTTCCTTCAGCTTTGCTGCAAGCGCCCGGCCGCGGATTTCCGCTTTGTCGCGGTGAACGATGCAGGAAAACGCGTCCACGGGTTCGGCGTTCACCATCATTTCCAGCTTCACCATGGCGGACTCCATATAGCCTGCATATTCATAATCCATGGAACCGAAACCGCGGGTGATGCTCTTAATGCGGTCATGGAAGTCGATCAAGATTTCGTTCAGCGGTGTTGGGCATGTCAGCATGACACGCCGTGAATCAAGGGTCTCGGTGTGCTCAAGTGTGCCACGCTTCTCAGACACAAGCGCCATGATATCACCGATGTATTCATTTGGAACAATGATGAAAGCTGTCACCATCGGCTCCTCAATTTTCTCGATGTAATTGGCCTCGGGAAGGAAGGCTGGATTATCAATTTCCTTGACCGACCCATCAGTCATGGTGACGCGGTAGACTACGCTGGGGTAGGTCGCGATGATGTCCATATCGTACTCGCGACGGAGCCGTTCCTGGACAATTTCCATGTGCAGCAAGCCGAGGAAGCCGCAGCGAAAGCCAAAGCCCAAGGCTACGGAGCTTTCAGCCTGATAAGCAAAGGATGAATCATTGAGCTGGAGTTTGGAAAGATTGATTTTGAGATGCTCAAAATCGGCGGTGTTGATTGGGTAAATGCCGCTGAACACCATCGGATGAATTTCCTGGAAACCCGGGAGGCTAGGCGATGGATTGCGGGTATCCGTAATTGTGTCGCCCATCTTCACATCTTTTGGGCTCTTGATATTCGCAGTGAAATAGCCCGTTTCGCCCACCTCCAGGCGATCGCGAATATACGGCTTCGGATTGAAGCTGCCAACTTCCTTGACGTCAAACGATTTGCCGGAATGGAGCAACTTCACCTGCATGCCCGCTTTTAATTCTCCGTTGAAGACGCGCACGTGCGTTACGACGCCTTTGTAGGTATCAAAGAAAGAATCAAAGCAAAGAGCCTGGAGGGATTTTTCGCCAGTGGGTTTGGGAGGCGGAATGCGCGCCACGATGGCCTCGAGGATATCGTCGATGCCGATGCCTTCCTTGGCGCTGGCCAGGACAGCCGTATCCCCTGGGATCGCCAAAATGTCTTCCAACTGCTGCCTGGCCTGCGGAATGTCGGCATGCGGCAGATCGATCTTATTGATGATCGGAATGATCTCGAGTTTCTGCTTATTCGCAAGATGCACGTTCGCCACCGTTTGGGCCTCAACGCCCTGGGCAGCGTCCACAATGAGCAAAGCGCCTTCGCACGCGCTTAAACTGCGGGAAACTTCATATGCAAAATCGACATGCCCCGGAGTATCGATCAGGTTCAACTCATAAACCTCACCATTCTTGGCTGTGTAGCGCATCGTCACGGGATGAGCTTTGATCGTAATTCCCCTCTCCCGCTCGAGGTCCATGGAATCCAGCAATTGCGATTGCATGTCACGGGTTGCAATGGTTCCTGTGCGATGCAGCAATCGATCCGACAAGGTGGTCTTGCCATGGTCAATGTGAGCAATAATGCTGAAATTTCTAATGTGCGCTACGTCCATCTCTTAACAGGTTTTGGGTGTCCGGCTGGCCTTATCGTATGGAAAAAGCTCCACGCGCCGGACCGTCCGAGTTCGAGTTCCGAGAAGATAGCGGCGATTCCTGCGAAGAAAAGGCAAAATCGAGAAAATGTCAGAAGCATTTCCCGCTAAATCCAACAAAAACGGGCGTTGTATCAACAAAGCGCGGGACGAGTCCCCTGCCCTTACCATCAAAAATCTTTTGGTGTTTGAGTCTTGGGCAGGGCTTTCGCTGGTTTGCGAGCTGATTTGCCCGAGGATGGTGTCTTAGGTTTCTTTACGGTTTTGGCTTTTGGTAGCGGGGAAGGCTGGACTGGAGTTTCCAATTCAATCCCGAACACAGAAGCGAGATCGCTCTCGGCTAATTCGGGCGCGGCTGCGCTTTTACCTTTGCCTGAAAGCCCTTTACCCGAGGAGGCCTGAGTAATCAAATCGGCCGGATCGACCGACCGAAGAGCGAACAGGAGATCGGGATTTTGATCCAGGCGGGCTCCCACTCCGTAAAGGACGGCTGCAATATGTTTACATATGCCCGCCCAGTCCGGGCAGGAGCAGCTCATCTCAATTTCTTTTGGGGAGGGAAACAGGCCCAGTTCTTTTCGGACCAGAATTTTCATGACTTGATCCGAAAAGCGGGCTTGGCCTTGCGTTGGCGCTCGGCCACGATCCGGGGTTACCAGGAGGTCTGAAGGGCACTCGATCATCGTCAGGAGCTTTTGAGACTTCTTTAATCGGTCAAAAAGACAAAAAGTCCCAGTCGCTCACAAATCGCAATTGGCAATTTGAATACCTTATGGCATAATTCGCGGCAATTCATGCAGCCTGACCTGAGCAAACACATTCTTTTGTACGACGGGGATTGTCCCCTCTGCACTTTTCAAATGAAAGTGCTGACGTGGCTGGATTGGTTCAACGTGCTGCAACTCGTTCCCATCGCCGATGCACGAGCCGCGGCCATTGCGCCGAATTTGAGCCGGGAGGATTTGCTGGAAGCGATCCATTGCGCAGCTCGCAATGGCCGGATACATCGTGGCGCGCGTTGCATTCGGTTTGTCGGCATGAGAATGCCATTACTTTTCCCGGTGTCGCTCTTCCTTTGGTTCCCAGGCATCATTTGGATTGCGGAGAAAGTTTACATGGGGGTCAGCCGGAATCGGCACCTGTTAAGCAGGATATTTGGGTGCAAAGGCGCATGCGCTATCATGCCCGAAAGAAAGCGTTAGCAAAACCAAGCTATGGAAGGCAGCACATCGAAGGGTATTTATCGAAGAGCTGGCTCTCAGTTCGTCGGTGGCTTGAGGTCCTTCCTGATGGTAAGTTTTGCCTTCGCCACGTTGGTAGCAGGCCGATCCGAAACGCTGAAATGGGAACAGCGGACCGGCTACAGGGTTGCGCGCTTGAACGTGCCCAAGAGTGGCAAAGCCGGGTTTACGCTTTTGACCCCGGCGGAAACGGGAATCCACTTCACCAACCAGCTCAGCTACGAGCGGGGACAAAAAAACCAAAACCTGCTGAATGGCGCTGGCGTTGCTTCAGGCGATTTCGACGGCGATGGCAACACGGATTTATATTTTTGCAACCTGGAGGGAGCGAACGGCCTATTTCGCAACCTGGGTAATTGGAAGTTTACGAATGTCACTGCCGAAAAAGGCGTAGGCTGCACGAACATGATCTCCCGTAGCGCCGTGTTCGCTGATGTGGATGGCGATGGCAAGGTCGACTTGTTCGTGGCGGCGACCGGAGGTCCAAACGCTTTATTCATGAACGATGGCTCGGGCGGTTTCAAAAACGTCACCGAAAACGCGGGGCTGGTCCTCAAAGCGGGCTGCCATACGATTGCATTGGCGGACATTGATGGCGACGGCGACCTGGATTTGTATATCGCAAACTATGGGGAGACCTCGATTCTGCGAAGCGGCGGCTCTGTCTCCGTACGAACCGTCAATGGCAAGCCGGTAGTCACTGGACGGTATGCGAACCGGATCAAAATTATTTCCAACCAGATGGTGGAATATGGAGAGCCACACGCCCTCTACATCAACGACGGCAACGGCAAATTTCATGCGGCATCATGGACTGATGGAACTTTCATGGACGAAAAGGGAAGCCCTTTGAAAATGGTTCCTTATGACATGGGTTTATCAGCAATGTTTCGCGACCTGAATGGAGATGGTTTTCCGGACCTTTACGTTTGCAATGACTTCCAGACGCCAGACCGCATTTGGATGAACGATGGCAAGGGCCGATTCCGAGCGCTTCCGGACCTGGCACTCCGGACCACGAGCCATTTTTCGATGGGGGTGGATTTTGCGGATATCGACCGCGACGGATTCGATGATTTTTTTGTGACGGACATGTTGAGCCGTTATCACAAATTATTGATGACGCAGATCAGCCCGACCAATCCACCCCTCGCTTATGTGGGTGAATTAACCGACCGGCAACAGGCGCGGCGGAACACATTGCAGCTCAATCGAGGGGATGTGACCTGGCGCGATATCGCGAACTTTGCGGGAGTGGCTGCCTCGGACTGGAGTTGGTCGCCCGTTTTCCTGGACGTGGATTTGGACGGCTACGAGGACCTGCTGATTTCAAACGGACATGCTTACGACACGCAGGATCTGGATGCTTCCGAGAAGAATCCCAGTGCCGGGATGCGCGGCTTGCCTTTGCAAAGCGGCCACGAATTGAACGATTTTCCGAAGCTGAGCATTCCCAACGTGGCATTCCGAAATCGCGGAGACAGGACATTCGAGGACATGAGCAAAAGCTGGGGTTTCGATTCCAAAAATGTTTCCCACGGCATTAGCCTGGCTGACCTGGACAACGATGGAGACATGGATGTGATCGTGAGCTGCCTCTGGGAACCGCCACTGATTTACCGGAACGACTCGAGTGCACCGCGCGTGGCGGTTCGATTGCGAGGGAAATCTCCCAACACGCAGGGGATTGGCGCGAAAATTAAGCTTCTGGGCGGAGCGGTGCCGGCCCAAACGCAGGAAATTATTTCAGGTGGCCGCTATCTTTCCGGCGATGATCCGATGCGTGTCTTTGCCGCAGGCTCTGCCGAGAACAACAAGATGACCCTGGAGGTAGCATGGCGAAGCGGACTCCGGAGCGTAATTGCCGGCGTGACAGCAAACCATATCTATGAGGTAGAGGAATCCGAGGCGCTGCCCGGGACGAACCGTCCTGTCAAATCGGAGTCCCCTGCCCTCTTCACGTTGGATGTAGCGGCTTCAGGCCTGCTCCACCGGGAGGAGACCTTTGATGATTTTGAACGCCAGCCCTTGATCCCAAAAATGTTGAGCCGCTTCGGGCCTGGGGTCGCGTGGATTGACATGGATGGCGACGGCCACGAAGATCTGGTAATGGGGATGGGCAAAGGGAGGCAAATGGAATATCTGCGGAACGACGGGAAAGGGAACTTTATTCTGGAGTCCTTGGCGCCCGGCACCACAGAAGATGACCTCACAGGAATAACCGCATGGACACCTTCCTTGGGAAAGCGCGTGCTGCTGATGGGCCTCGCGAACTATGAGTCGACCGAGGGAAAGCCCTCAGGGGTTTTGGCATTTTCCAACGCCAAGGCTGAACGCGTTGCGGTGAATCTACCGGCAAGCGCCGGGCCATTGGCGGTGGCGGACGTGAACGGGGATGGAGCGCTGGACGTTTTTGTAGGAGGAAGAGTGATTCCCGGGAAATACCCTGAAGCGGCTTCATCAATGCTGTTCCTGAACCGGGATGGCCGATTGATGCCGGATGACAATAATAACCTAGTGCTCAGGAAAGTGGGATTGGTCAGCAGTGCAGTGTGGAGCGACCTGGACGGAGATGGCTCCCCGGACCTGGTGCTGGCTTGCGAATGGGGACCGGTGCGGGTTTTTATGAATCACCAAGGCAAGTTGCAGGAGGCCACAACCGAGCTCGGATTGAGTGGGTTCTCCGGGTGGTGGAACGGAGTGACTACGGCGGATGTTGATGGAGACGGCAAGCTCGACATTATCGCTTCCAACTGGGGCTTGAACAGCTCCTACCGCCAGCCATCCCAAGGCGACCCGGCGCAAATGTACTACGGGGACCTTGATGGCAACGGAACCGTGGATCTTCTCGAGGCAAGGTTGGATCCTGAAACGGGCCGAATGATGCCGATCCGTAACCTGCTCATCACGAGTGCGGGGATCCCGATGGTGAGAGAACATTTTCCGACTCATAAGATGTACTCCGAGACGGATCTCCCTGCCCTGCTGGGGCCGCAACACGCGGGCACCCCACATGTGGACGCCAACACCTTCTCCTCGATGGTGTTTCTCAACCGTGGGAATAAATTCCAAGCGATGCCACTGCCGCCCGAAGCCCAACTTTCGCCAGCATTTGGCATCTCGGTGGCTGATTTTAATGGAGATGGAGCCGAGGATATTTTCCTGGGTCAAAATTGTTTTGCCGTGCCGGGGTATGAGCCCCGGCTGGATGCGGGTCGCGGGCTGCTTTTGCTCGGTAAAGGAGATGGCTCCTTTGCGCCAATGGCCGGGCAGAGCTCAGGAATCAAAGTATACGGGGAACAACGCGGAACTGCCACAGGTGATTACGATGAGGACGGCCGTCCCGATTTGGCCGTAACCCAAAACAGCGGGCCTTTGCAAGTATTCCGTAATCAAACGGGAAAGCCGGGTTTACGCGTGCGGTTGAAAGGCCCGCTTGGAAATCCTGATGGCATTGGCGCGGTTTTGCGAGTGGAGTTTGCGAGCCGCCTCGGTCCCGCTCGAGAGATTCACGCAGGGAGTGGTTATTGGTCGCAGGATGGCGCCGTTCAGGTATTGGCAACGCCGGAGCCCGCGCAAAAAATCATCGTGCGGTGGCCCTGGGGGAAGGCCACAACGCAGGATGTGCCGGCGGGAGCCAAGGAAATCACGGTCGCGCCATAATACGAAATTCAGGCTTGGGGTTTGCTTCGACTCAAAGTCCCCTGCCAACGGGCGCTTTTACTTCTCAGCCGATGCCAGGATAGTTTGGAAATGCGGCGGCTGCTCCTCGCTCGCAACGATGCCGATTTCCACTTTCTTGTAACCGACGCTTTCCATCCAGCCATGCAAGTCGCTTTCTGCAAAGCCAAGCCATTTGTCCCCGTAAAGCTCATGGGCTCTCTCGAAATTATGTTTCAAGAGGTCCAGTATCATGATTTGGCCGCCGGGTTTTAACATGGCGTGCGTGGCGGCAATGGCCTTGGCCGGATCGTCCGCGTGATGAAGTGCCTGGCTGAGTACGACCAGATCCACGCTGTGTGGTTCAATGGGCGGGTTCTCCAAATCACCTAGACGGAACTCCAAATTTTTTAAACCGTTCTTTTTGGCTTTACTCGCGCCAAACGCTACAATCTTTTCAGAATTGTCCACGGCTATGACTTTCTTCGCCCGGCGGGCGAGAAGTTCGCTCAGAAGGCCCTCGCCGGAACCCAAATCAGCCACCACCACCGGGGGAATGATCCGAAGAAGCAATTGCCCGAAGGCCTGCCACGATCGACCCGGGCCATAGCTGCGGTCAAAGCGCCCGGCTATTTGATTGAAATAAAGCTGCGCCTGTTCCTGTCGGCGAGCCAGATTCCGTTTTAGATTAACTTGATCGGAGGTATAATCAGCCATCTCCCGAGCGCCCCGAACGGCAAGCTGGATGAATTCCCGGGCGTTGATATCGGCATTCTGATTCAGCCTGTAAAAGGTGCGTTTGCCATCGCGCCGGGATTCGAGGAGCTCCGCATCCTGAAGTTGACCCAAATGCGTAGAAATTCGAGATTGGCCCATGCGGGTGATCTCCTGGAGTTCGTTGACCGAAAGCTCATCCTTTTCCAGCAGTGCAATTATGCGAAGCCGGGTTGGGTCAGAGAGAGACCGTAATAATTTTAATGTACTGGACACAGTTCCCTATATCGGAGCTCACTAATTTGCATAAATTTGCAGTTGACTCGTATGGAAAAGAATATATCTTCGCATCCTGATACGTCAATATGTTAATTGAAACCGCAGTTACCTCGGCTAATCTCAATGAGTAAAAATTTTATTTTTTCGTCGGAGTCCGTCGGCGAAGGCCATCCGGACAAGGTTTGCGACACGATTTCAGATGCTGTGCTGGATGCCTGTCTTGCGCAGGACCCCCGCAGCCGTGTTGCGTGTGAAACTTACGCCAAAAGCAATTTGGTGGTGGTCGGCGGTGAGATCACAACCAAGGCGAAGCTTGATTTCAACGCAATCGCCCGTCAGGCCATTCGTGAAATCGGCTACACGCATGACGATGACGTATTCCATGCGGACAAGGTTCTGATCATGAACGCGATCACGTCCCAGAGCGCCGATATTGCCCAGGGTGTGGACGCGCGTGAAGCAGACGGCAAGGAATGCGCCGAGCAAGGAGCTGGGGATCAAGGGCTTATGTTCGGTTATGCCTGCAACGAGACGCCTGAGTTGATGCCGGCTCCGATTATGTATGCTCACCAACTCGGACGTGAGCTGACTCGCATCCGGAAATCCGGCAAAGTGAAATGGCTGCGCCCAGACGCGAAGAGCCAAGTTTCCGTGCAGTATGAAAACGACCAGCCTGTGCGCATCACGAACGTGGTTATCTCCACGCAGCACTCGGCAGACGCCAAGCACAAAACCATTAAAGATTTTTGCATCGAGGAAGTGATTAGGAAGATGCTTCCGAAGCAGCTTCTGGACAAGAAGACCAAGTTCCTAATCAATCCGACTGGCCGATTCGTCGTCGGTGGACCTCAAGGGGATACCGGCCTGACGGGCCGCAAGATTATCGTGGACAGTTACGGCGGCATGGGCCGTCACGGTGGCGGCGCTTTCTCCGGGAAGGACCCAAGCAAGGTGGACCGCAGCGCGGCATATATGGGCCGTTACGTTGCGAAAAACATCGTAGCCTCGGGCCTGGCCACCAGCGCCGAAATTCAATTTGCTTACGCCATTGGCTATCCTGATCCCGTGAGCGTTTGCGTAAACACCTTCGGCACCGGCAAGGTGCCGGATGAAGTGATCGAGAAGGCTGTCTGCGAAGTATTTAGCTTCAAGCCAGCGGACATCATCAAGCAGCTCAACCTGCTGCGACCAATTTACTCCAAGACCACCAACTACGGCCATTTCGGCAAGGTCGATGATTTGGAAAGCATTACCTGGGAACGCACTGACAAGGCGGCAGCGCTCAAGCGGGCCGTGAAATAACGAAAACAATTTTTAATCTATATGGCAAAAGTAAAATTAACCGCTCATCGCTCCAAGCCTTCAACCAAGCCGTTGAAGAATGCTTTGACCAATGGGAACGGCAACGGGAAACACGATTACAAAGTTAAAGACATGAGCCTCGCGGAATGGGGCCGCAAAACGATTGACGTCTCCGAGCATGAAATGCCGGGCTTGATGTCCATCCGCAAAAAATACGCGCCGCAAAAGCCGCTCAAAGGAGTGCGCATTACCGGTTCGTTGCACATGACCATCGAAACCGCGGTTCTGATCGAGACCCTTGTGGACCTCGGCGCGACCGTCCGATGGGCGAGCTGCAACATTTTTTCGACCCAGGACCATGCCGCAGCAGCGATTGCTGAAGCAGGCGTGCCTGTGTTTGCCTGGAAAGGCGAGACGCTGGAAGAATACTGGGACTGCACCCTTGAAGCCGTCACGTTCCCTGGCGAGAAAGGCCCGGAATTAGTAGTGGACGACGGCGGTGACGTGACCCTGCTGATTCACAAGGGTTATCAGCTTGAAGAAGGCGACAACTGGGTGAATACACCCAGCGGTTCGCACGAAGAACAGGTAATCAAAAACCTGCTCAAGCGCGTGGCCAAGGAACGCCCCGGTTTCTGGCACAAGGTTGTAAAAGATTGGAAAGGTGTTTCCGAAGAAACAACCACTGGTGTGCATCGTCTTTACCAGATGAAGGAAGCGGGCAAATTGCTCGTTCCCGCCATCAACGTGAATGACTCTGTCACCAAGTCCAAATTCGACAACCTCTACGGCTGCCGCGAGTCGCTCGCAGACGGTATCAAGCGCGCAACCGACGTGATGATTGCCGGCAAGGTTGCGATCGTTTGCGGTTACGGCGACGTGGGCAAAGGCAGTGCGCATTCACTCCGCGGCTTTGGCGCTCGCGTGATCGTCACTGAGATTGACCCCATTAACGCTCTGCAGGCCGCGATGGAAGGTTTTGAAGTGAACACCGTGGAAGATACGCTCGGCCAAGTGGACATCTATGTGACCACCACCGGTAACTGCGACATCATCACGCTGGAGCACATGCAAAAGATGAAGGACCAGGCGATCGTGTGTAACATCGGCCATTTCGATAACGAGATCCAGATGGACCGCTTGAACAACGCCAAGGGCGTGAAGAAGCTGAACATCAAGCCACAGTACGACAAGTATACCTTCCCGAGCGGGAAGTGCATCTATCTGCTCGCCGAAGGCCGCCTGGTAAACCTTGGCTGCGCTACTGGTCATCCGAGCTTTGTGATGTCGAATTCGTTCTCCAACCAGGTCCTCGCTCAAATGGATCTGTGGGCGAACAAGGAATTCTACGAACCGACTGTCTATCGTCTGCCCAAGAAGCTGGACGAAGAGGTCGCTCGTTTGCACCTGGAAAAAATCGGCGTGAAGCTGACCAAGCTCTCCAAGAAGCAAGCTGAATACCTGGGCGTGCCGCTGGAAGGGCCCTATAAGCCCGAGCATTACCGCTATTAAGATTTAGCCTCATCGAGGCAAGAACACGAAAGGCGAACGGGAAACCGTTCGCCTTTTGCTTTACCGCCAATGCCATGGTTTGAATAAGTGCTTCCAGAAATCAAAAGGTCGGAGGCTCGGAGTATACAGGACAAGGTTTGGATGGCATTTCGAAGCCCTGCGAAATAGCCGAAGGCTGCTGGCGGCAGTCCAAAACTCGCCAGACTTCAAAAGCTTCGTGGGTTAGCCGAATTGACCTCGCGGTTTATTCGTCCATCATAGGCCTATGATGAGCAAAGCCTGGATTTGGGTGGGATTGGTTGGACTGACGTTCCGCGTTTTCGCGGCTGATGAATGGCCGGAGTTTCGCGGGGCTACGGGACAGGGGATCTCCGATGCACGCAATGTCCCGCTGACCTGGTCGGCATCCAATCACGTGACGTGGAAAACACCGTTGACCGGGAACGGTTGGTCCTCACCAGTCTTACATAACGGAAGGCTTTATATTACGGCGGCTACTGGAGAGGGTAGTGAATTATCACTCCGAGCCCGGTGTTATAATGCCAGGAATGGAAAACTGTTTTGGGACAAGGAGGCGTTGAAAGGCGCCCCGGGATCCGCGCATAAAAAGAACAGCCAGGCCAGCCCTACTCCAATCGTGAGTGGTAATCGTTTGTATCTGCACTTTGGTCACAATGGCAGCGCCTGCATGGATTTATCCGGAAAACTGGTTTGGACAAATCAAACTGTAAAGTATTCCCCAGTCCATGGAAATGGCGGCTCCCCTGCCCTGGTGGATGATTTGATGGTTTTCAATGTGGATGGAGCCAGCGACCCTTTTATCGTGGCGCTCGATAAGAAAACGGGTGCGGTCCGTTGGAAGGTAAAACGGGAAAGCGATGCTCAGCGGAAATTTTCTTTCAGCACGCCACTGGTCATCGATGTTAAAGGACAAAAGCAGATTATCAGCGTGGGTAGCGGCGTGGTCTGCGCTTTGAATTCCAAAGATGGTCAGGAGTTTTGGAGGGCGCGCTTCACTGAAGGATATTCCGTGGTGCCCCGGCCGGTCTTTGGTCATGGATTGATTTTCATCAGCACGAGCTTCGACCGGCCCGTGGTTTTGGCCATTCGTCCCGATGGACAAGGAGACGTGACGGAGACGCACGTTGCCTGGAAGGTCCCCAAAGGCGCGCCGAGCACGCCTTCGCCACTGTTGGCAGGTGATGAACTGTATTTTGTTTCGGACAGCGGTATTGCGAATTGCGTGGATGCTAAAACCGGCAAGGTGCATTGGTCGGAAAGGATTGGTGGAGGCTATTCGGCATCTCCGGTCCTGGCGGAAGGACGAGTTTATTTTCAGAATGAAGAAGGCAC
>JAQGOV010000039.1 GCA_028293425.1 Verrucomicrobiales bacterium | reverse complement strand
GGGACGCAGAACCTTCCCGTGGAGCATGCCCGGCCGATGGATGTCCGAAGAAAAAGCGTGCTTACCGGTGACCAGAGCGCGGCCATCGACTTTTGGGACTGAAGTGCCAGCAACTTTCCATTCGCGTGCGGAAGTAAGGGAGGGTTTCTCAGTCGCCTTTCGGACGAGCTTCTGGCCTTTGGTTAAGTCGGCGAATGTCTTCGTTTGTTTGCCAATCACTTTGCCGTCTTCGACCTTGAGCGAGGCTCGCCCTTCCTGCATTTGTTCCGCGGCCAAATCGAGCAACGCTTCGCGGGCAGCGGCGGAAATCTGGCGGAGTTGGGCGAACATGTCGGGCGTTGTGCGGCTGCCGAAAGTGCCGGCGTCGTAGGGAACGAGTTCCGTGTCAGCCATCACCATTTTGATGGAGGAAACCGGTGCGTGCAATTCTTCGGCGACGGCCTGGGTTAAGGAAGTGCGGATGTTTTGACCCACTTCTGTTTTGCCAGTGAAAACAGTAATGGTGCCGTCCTCGCCGATGTGCAGCCAAGCACCAATTTCTGTAGGACGGCCGCCCTGGCCGCGTCCCCGGGGGCGTCCTCCACCACCGGACTCCTGGGCGGGAGCCGTGTTGTCGACGAGCAGGAGCACGACCATGCCGCAGCCGAGCACCTTGAAGAAACGGCGGCGGTCGAGTTTGAACCGGTAATGCGGCTGCTCGCGCAGTTCGTAACGCTCAAGCTCTATTGGATCCAAGTCGGAGGTGTTCATGCTTTCCTCAGGTTTTGGGAGGCCTCCTGGATGGCGGCGATGATCCGGCGGTAGGTGCCGCAACGGCAAATGTTCCCGTCCATGCCGCGAATAATTTCGGCTTCGCTGGGATTGGGATTCTTTTGCAACAGTGACACGCCAACCATGACCATTCCTGTGGTGCAGTAGCCGCATTGCATCGCGTCATGCGTCAGGAACGCTTCCTGCACCGGGTGCAGGCGACCGTTTTGTTCGAGGCTTTCGACCGTGGTGATTTTCTTGGCGGCGATGTTGCCGACCTTCGCGCGGCAGGACCGAATGGCCACACCGTCCAGCAGGACGGTGCAGGCGCCGCATTCCCCTTCGCCGCAGCCGTACTTGGCGCCAGTGAGTTCGATGTCATCGCGCAAGACACTGAGCAAAGTGCGCTCGCTGTCGACATCGACCGGAACCTGCTTTCCGTTTACGTGCAATTCCTTTATGCGGGGCATAATACGTTCCTTAGAATCCGTTTGCTGTATGTTCCCAATGAACCACAGGAGAGCGGGATTGAAAAGCCTTTCTGGCGCGATAAATTTCAGCCATGGAAAGAGAAACGCTGACCAAGGCTCAGCGACGTCAACTTCGAGAGTTGGCAGGGCTGGCCTATGAACGGGAACTGGGGGCCGCGATTGAAGTTTTGCGACAGGACATCGAACGATGGCGAGCAGGCCAACTGAACGCCTTTCAGGTGAATGAGTTGATTCATAAGTATCACGATGGTGTGGCGCGCAAACTGTGGAAACTTTACGCGATGGGTGGGGATTTTGAGCACAACGTTTACAGCGCTATTGCCCGAGGCATTCTGTTGGAATCAGAGATTGATGCGGACCTGCTTGAATACGCGAGGCCGAGGATTGAAGAGCTGAGACCGGGGAAAGCGGGAAAAGGGAGCGGTGAGGCGTAAAGCGGCCGTGCCTGCAATTCTGAACTGCCTTGTTACATCGCCAGGTACGGGGGGTAGAATTTCCTGATATTTCCTGACGATAAGGGCGGTATGTGGAATTACCTGATATTTCCTGACAAAGCCTGACATTTCCTGACTGCGCTGGTCTTTAAGGAAGGAGGTTTCCTGATAATTCCTGACATTACCGGACTGGAGTTTCCCGATATTTCGTGACCGGGCAAAAGGTTGCCGTATTGCAACTGGACGGAGCAAGGATGCCTTCCAGGCAAGGCTTGTGAACAAGGCTTGTTTGCGCATTTTTTTGGAGGCTTGTTTGGCCTTGTCTGGCCTTGTGCAGGCTTGTATAGCCGGGGCTTCCGGGACAAAGGAATCGGGAAGAAAGACGTCACGGGATAGAGCGGGTTTGGATGGTTTTGGCTCCAGATTTTTAATCCGCGCAAATGCGTGACAACCTGTGATTACTCGTGATAAGGCGTTCCGATGCGTTGGGGAGTGTTTGGCCACCGAATGGGAAAAGTGTGAATTGTTCCGTGCAAAGGGAGAACCGGGATTGAGCAGAAACTCATCAAGGCTCGGGGAGTCAGGCAGGCAGGACACGTCGGACTGGTCAGACAGGTGGGTCTGATCTGGAGAGCCGGGCCAGGTGCGTGTTGGGGCGGCGGGCGTGGCGATGCTGTTGCAGCCGGGGCTCGCGTTCTGTTTTCCCGAATCCCGAATTTTATTTTTCAGTTCAGTTTTCATGCTGGCTTTTTTCTAACACAAGGGGGCGGAGTTGTCTGGCGCGTGGGGGAGGATGAGAGCGTGGGAGTGGGATGGAATGACGAAGGCCGAATGAACGAATGACGAGCCCATTCAACTGGGCTAGACAAGACAAAGTTGCGGGACAAAGTGGGTGAGATGAACAAACGAGCCATAGGCAGTTCCAAGCGTTTGGTGAATTCTTTTTAAAACGCAAGGACGCGAGCAGGGGCGCAAAGTCGCAAGAAAAATGGAGGTCTGATGTCGGCTCATGTTTGGGATGAAGGACGCCGGGGGTTAAACCACGCTTCACTTGGACACAGAGGCCAGGGTACAAGGTGGTTCGGAACGAAGTACCAATTCTCCTAACTATGATATTTCGTTGGTCGATGGATGACAGAGCATCTCAGGCAACAACGGTGGCAAACGGCATTGCCTGCGCCAGGTCCCGAACGCGGTAGTCCTCAAGCAGGCAGATGCGAACGTCTTCAATCGGCGCGAACTCGCGGTCCCACAATGGAACAAGTCCTTCACCAAATTGCGCCAGGGTCAAATGACCGAAACCGATTGCCAGGGCAGTGAGGGCCACGTTACGGGCTCCGTAACCCGCAGCCATCTTCAAGGCCCGGTTGACGACCTCGGTGATGACGGCGGGTGACGAATCGTACCATCCATCGATTGCCACCGCATGGAGGACCGCCTTATAGGGGAGTCCTGCGCCGGTATATGGAATAATTTCGCCGCAGAGAGCAAAGTGCGGAGAACGCTTTCTCATTTCCTGTTGCAAATAATTATGCATGGCTCCGCCATAACGCGCCAGAAAGTCAGCGCCCACGCCGCCGGATAATGTGAGATGGGGATTCGCGGAGTAAATCAGTACGTCGGCGGGTTCGTCCAGAATGTTACCAGCTTTTAGAATCCAATTCATTTGGAATGTCATTGAAGCGCACCTTATAGGCATGCTGTGCGTCCGCAGGAGATTCAATGATGACCGCCACCGCTCCCGCCGGGATGAGCTGCCCGCCGCCAATACGGTTCGTCTCGTTCCGGGTCACAATCCGGGTGCCCGGCGACAGGATGAGATGAACTTAGGTTGTGGTGCTCAAGGTAATGCGCTCCAACTGGGGTTCAGGGTAGTGTTAACTGCCAGGAGCAGCAATTCCGAAATGGCCAGCGAAGCGGGAGGGGGGAATGACGAAATCAGAATGAACGAATGATGAATCTCCGAATGTGCGGCCAGGGCTGATTAAGACAAGGCCAATCAAAGGTAAAGTGGCAGGACGGAGACTGAAGCAGAAAACGAAGAGGGGACCATCATTCCTCGGGATTTATTTTTTCGTTTTCAAGAACCTCACGAATGTCTCTTCGGCCATCCAGGATGCGTTCAATGGAGATTTCACCAGGGCGGAGTTCGTAAAATATGAGGTAGTTGTTGAATTGGCTGATCACCCAAAATCGTAAATGAGTGTGGCGGGTGGTCCATCCAGGCTTTGGGCCGATTTCAGGATGCATCGCGAGCAGGTCCAACGCTTTTTCCACGGCTGCCCCGAACCGCTCCGCGGCAGATTCGTTGCGATCGTATAAAAATGCGTAAATGTGGGAAAGGTCCGCTTGAGCTGCTTCGCTGATGACCAGCTTCACTTGGCCTTTTTACTTAAGGATTTGCCGCGTTGCCAAATACGATTCAAAAGTTTTGGAGTGACGGCATGATGCGGACTGTCCTTGCCAGCTTGGATTAAGGCGTCAAACTCATCCTGATGCTGGGGTAAATTATAGGCTTGAAGGATAACTAGTTTACCCCCACGCACTATGACGGTTGGTTCACCTTTAATTGCGGCGTCGGCCAGCTTCCCAAGATTATTTTTCGCCTGGCTGACAGTACAGGTCTTCATGCAGTCCAAAAATGGGCTGAATCCAGCCCGGTGTCAAACTGTTGCTGACGGACACAAGCTGCTTTACAGGAGAAGCGAAGAAGGCAGAAGGAGTGAAAGAAGAACTCGTGGGCATGTTCGGCAGCAAAAGCTGCTCGGTTGCGAATTTTTGGAGGAAGAAGATCTGGAACCAATTTTGGATTCCGCTTGCGTAAACTTTGTCGTGGCCTCACAGATTAATCATATTTTTTGTCAGAAATGTGGTGCGAGGATATCAGCGGGGATGAACTTCTGCTCCTGTGGTTGAGCGGCATTGTTGGGTTTTTGGGAGTGGGCAAGTGGACGAAGGTAAACTTTCTAAAAATGCCCGGAGGACGCCGCGCATTTCGACCTATCTTGAACGGGGCACTGGTGTTTGGTTTCGCGTGCCTTTACTTGAGCCTGCGAAGCTGGTCCGATCCGGTGGTGCGCGACAGCCCGTGCTATATCACCATTCTGATGGCGTGGAGCGTTGCAGGGCTGACGGTGAGTTCCCTGGCATTCCCTTACCTGGGGATCAGTTTGCGTTTCGATTGCGTTGCGGGAAATAACCTTTCGGCTGCTTATTCGCTTGGTGGGGCACTGTTGGGGCTCATGCTGATTCATTGCGGCTCGAACATCGGCCGGGGGCCATCACTGTGGAACAACGTTTTCTCGGCTGTGGCTGGCACATTCGTTTGGCTGGCGCTTTGGCTCATGGTTGAGTATTCCACGAGGGTATCGTTAGCAGTCACTGAGGAGCGCGATGCAGCCTCAGGGTTGAGGCTGGGCAGTTTTCTCTGTGCGGAAGGCCTAATCCTCGGGCGTGCGGTTGCCGGAGATTGGGAGTCCATGTCTTCCACCATCGTCGACTTGCTTCGTGACGGTTGGTTCGGATTAGGTTTAGCCGTGATGGCTATTGTTTTTGAAAAGCGCCTGCAACCCCGACGGGGCAATCCTTTTCCTAATTGGCTCAAAAATGGTTTGAGTCCGGGCGCGGCTTATTTAGCCTGCAGCGGATTGGTTCTGGTTCTACTTGGAAAATGGAAAACACACTCCTAAGCGGCCAACCCATTTCCCAACTCGGAGGTGAGAGGCACCCGTTGAAGGCCGGTCAGAAGCTGCCAGCGGAGATCTTTTCCGGGCTTCGCAAACAGGCCATGCTGGAGGGATGTAAATGGGACGCCCAGGTGGGAGATGTCGCAACCCTTGCGGATTTTCCACTCATTATGCCTCAGCAGGAATGGAAGCAGCTCTCGAGTTGGGCTGATCAACTCACGGAGGAGGCACTCACCGCGGAAAGAGAGATTCTGGAGAGAGGACTATTCTGTCATCTTGGGTTTCCCAGAGCGCTCAACCAAATATTGCAGAGCGAGACACCGCTTTCGGCTGAGGCTGCGCGTGTGATGCGGTTTGACTTTCATTACACAACGGAGGGGTGGCGCATCTCGGAGGTCAACAGTGATGTGCCAGGTGGTTTCACGGAGGCTTCGTTTTTCTCGCGGCTGATGGCTGCTCATTATTCAGGGTTGCGAGTGGCAGGTGATCCAATGGGAGATTGGGTGAATGCGATTGGAACCGCAGCCGGAAAAGGAGGAGCGGTGGCCCTGCTTTCAGCGCCTGGCTATATGGAGGATCAGCAGGTAATGGCTTTCCTGGGGCGGCAATTGGAGGCGAAGGGGTGCAGGGCTATCTTGGGAAATCCACAAAATCTTAAATGGAAGGACGGGCAGGCAAACGTCGAGACACCCTATTTCACCGGGAAAATACAAGCGGTGGTGCGGTTTTACCAAGGGGAATGGCTGGCTCGACTGCCGAGAGCAAGCGGATGGGGGCATTTTTTTCGAGGCTCGATTACACCACTGGCAAACCCCGGCATGGCGGTGATCTCAGAAAGCAAGCGCTTTCCCCTGGTGTGGGATCATTTGAGTGAACCGATGCGGGCATGGAGAGAACTCCTTCCGGAAACTCGGGAGCCTCGCGACGTCCCCTGGAGAACAGACGACGGTTGGCTTTTAAAAACAGCCATGTGCAACACAGGAGACACTGTAAGTATTCGCGCCCTCCTGGATGACCGACAATGGGCCAAGGTGAAGTGGGATATTTGGTTGCACTCCGAGCAGTGGATGGCCCAAAAGCGATTCGTTCCGTTGGCAATCGATTCACCGATGGGGCGAGTGCATTTCTGTATTGGCGTCTACACCATCAACGGTCGTTCGGCCGGTTGCTACGCGCGGCTCTCGCCGTCCGCGGTGATCAATTATGCTGCAATCGATGTTCCCTTGCTATTGAGCGATGACTAAAGAGCAAATATTCGAAATATGGGCGCCAACAGGCAGTTGCTGGTCCACATGGGCGAAACCCGTTTTGTTCTCCTGCATGGATGAGGAGCCTGGGCCGTTCCTCTTGAAGGAGCCAGAAATGGATACAAATTGGGCGACCGGTTTACAGAACATGGCCGTGGTGCTGGATTTGGCCGGGACCGAGGGAGTGAGCGTAGGCTTGCACTTGGCAGAAAGGGGATATCGTCCTGTGCCTCTTTATAACGCGCTGCCCTGGCCGGGACGGCGAACGGCGGAAAGTTTGCCGCCATCCGTTGTGCTTGTGGAACCGATCATGTCCGCGTTATGGCATGGCACCTCGCGATTAGCTCAGTGTGCGATTGCGGAGCACGCCCCTCCGGTGTTCCTCCTGGATGCGAACCGTCGCACAGGCGAAAACATTCCAGAAGCCGGGATGTTCGATAATCGGTCCTTGAGTTTCACAACGGATTTTCCTTCCGAGAATTTCCTGCTCGCCCACGGCATCTCCAAGGTGGTGCTGGTTCAGCATTCGGGCAATCAGCCGCAACCGGACTTAGCCCACACCTTGCGGCGCTGGCAAGAAGCTGGGCTCGTCATCGAAATCAAAAGGTTGGATACCAATGGTCCTCCCGAATTATGTCATGTTGAAAAACCGAGCCTGTATGGACAGATCTGGTATAGAGTAAAACTCGCCTTCGGCCTCATCCCGAATTCTCTTGGTGGATTTGGGGGTTATTTAGCCGATCTTTCTTCGGCTGGGTGATGGAAGCTGCGGACGAAAGGGGTGCGACAAAGTGACGGGCGGAGACCGGAGCAGAGCACGAAGAAGCGGCTGCTGGGTAGACGCTCGCGGGCTCGCCTCGCTGGCGCTCGAAAGTGAGGGATTGTTGGTTTGGACTTTGATCCAGGGTTGTGCGCGGCGGCAGCGCTTCCAACCCGCTGGGGTTTGGGGACGGCGAGCGAGGAGTGACAAATATAAAGCAGGGCTTGACCATGTGAGGATCCCGAAAGTTTAACGTCCAAGAGATCGCCGACAGCGCTCAAGGTCCTCCTCTTCCTCCAGTTTTGCGCTCGTTTCGTTATTCATTTCCTTCAACAAAGGCCCGCCCGGGCCGCGCACCAGTGGAAATGGACACTTGGGTAACCCGCGCTTGGGATGCATCGGCAGTTGCGTGAGGTAGGATCTAAGGGCAGATGCCACTACGTCCTTTATTTTGAGTCCTTGCACCGCGGCCTTCGCTTTAAGCTCTTTAAACAGGCCATCGGGGATCTCCAACGTTGTCTTCACTTGCCATATTCCCATATCCATATTTCCAGTAAGATTAAGTTTACGACTTTGTCCGCCGAGCCAAGCAATTCTCAAAGCGCGAAACGGAAGACAAGTGCCGAGACAATGGGGAAACGAAGAGGTTTTCTGAGTGCGACAAATTCAGGTCAGGAATTGACCTAAGAGCAAAATTAAGAATGGGACAGAAGGGATCAAACAG
>JAQGOV010000493.1 GCA_028293425.1 Verrucomicrobiales bacterium | reverse complement strand
GGGCCCAATCTCCGGCAGCAATTGATCTCGTGAGTGAATCAGGACCACTTGCGCATCTTTGGCCTGGAAGTTCCGGAAGTAACAGGCGCTGCTGCGAACCAGGTCGTTAATTTCTCCGGCCGCCTCCACGCCGCTGTAGCCGCCTCCCACCACAATGAAACTCAGGTGCCAGGCGCGCTTCTCGGGATCCTCCGTCACTTCCGCCTTCTCCATTTGCTCCATGATATGGGTTCGGAGCGCGGCGGCGTCCGCCAAGTTCTTGAGCGCGAAGGAATGGTCGGCCATCCCCGGCACTACGTTGAGATTAGCCACGTTCCCGCAGGCCAGCACCAAATGGTCGTAGCGCATTCGGCACACGCCGCCTTCAGCTCCCTCGTACTCAATCTCGTTCTTATCAGGGAAGATGTTTCGCACGTCCTGCGTTCGACAATAAACGTCAGGCAACAATTGTCTAAGGGGCACGATCACATCCAGCGGGTTGACGGAAGAGCCAACCGCATCCGCCAGCAGAGGGCTAAAAACGAGATGGTTTTCCCGGTTGAAAAGAGTAACTTCGCATTTGCCTGGAGACAAATCCCGCAGAAGCGCCTTGGCGCATTTCACGCCGCCGAAGCCGCCGCCGATAATAATAATACGCTTTTTATCCATGGTTTCCGAATGGCCCACGCGCCTTGAATGCTGTTCACCTCTACGCCGGTTGGTTTAGCAGGAAAAGGTAGGAAGTATAAGAAAAATCAGCTGAAGCGTATTTAGCAAAGGTGAAGATTTGATCCAAAATCCGTCGTTTTCAGCCATTTCGATCTACAGCTTTTCGGGAGATCCTAGGTGCGTTTGCGATAGTTAGAAAACACCATACTTGGTCAATTCTTCCCAAAATCGTTTTGCCAGTTTTGTGGGGTAATTTCCGCTGTTTACAGCAACAAAATACTACAGGCCGCCTCCCTGGCGTGTATATTGAGAGGGAGCCACTTAGGGGGATTAGTGAGCAGCGATTCAAGGTAAAAAGCTATGAGGACCGTTCTTCTAAAAATGTTATTTGTTCTAGGAATCTGGAACTCGGCCATGAGCATCGGCTTGGCTCAGAACTCAATTCCCCCTACGGATTTGTCGGCTGTTCAAGCCATTCAACAGGCTCCGGATCCGTCGGCCACCGTGGCAGCGTACGCCAATGGAATTGCCGCAGATCGCAAGGACTCTGCGATCCACGCAGCTTACGTGGCGCGCATGGTGGATTTTGGGTTGCCGGAAATGGCATATCGCCAAGCTCAGTCTCTGACCACGTTGGAGCCAAGGAATGGTTTGGGTTGGGCGGTTGTTGCGCACGTAGATGCTCGTCGAGGCAACATGGAAGAAGCCCTTGCTTCGATCAACATGGCAGGACAATCCGCACCGGACAATAAATTCGTCCAACGGACGGCTGGAGAAATCCTTGCCTGGTATGATACTCGGGCAGATCAGTCCCGAGTCCCTGACGAAACAAAGGCGGGCTTAGCCCGGCTTCGCGAGGTAGTGAACGGCCGTCCGGATTACATTGCTGCCTATGACACAGCGAAAAAAGCGTATCAGACTGAGACCCAGCCAGCCCAGCCCTTACCGCCGCAACCAGCACCGACGCCGGTAGCTCCGCAAAGTCAGGTGGAACCACCTCTCACTCCACCCGTGGGATACACGCCACCTTATGCGCTTAGTCCCGACGCTTACGTGCAGGCAGCTCCGCCGCCGCTTTATCCTTATAACGACTACTATTATGACTGGGGTCCTGGATGGGTTGAGCCATCCCCTGCCTGGTGGTGGCGTCCGTCCGGGCTTTTTGTGGGGTTCGACTTTTTCCCGTTTCCGTCCGTTTTCGTCTTCGACCATCATCGTCACGGAGACTTCCATCACGGACGCGACGGTTTCGTTCGAGATCGTCCAAACGGCCAGTTCTTTAACGGGCAGCGAGATCGCCGGATTGCTCAGACCAGCGCAGTTAGCTCAAGGAACAGCGGCGCATTTTTCGGATCGGCGGCTCGCCCGGATCCCCGGCTTCGTAGCAGCCAAACAGAATCCCGTTTTCGCGCAAACACAGGGCTTCTCAGTCCGGGTGCAGCGGTTCGTCAAGGGAACACCATAAGCGGGCCTAGCACCTCGAGTACCGCTCTAGCCCCGGCTGTGCCGAGCTCGAACCTTCGCCGGAGTTCGACCGCAACATTCCAGAGCAGCCCCGCAGCGGGCGCTTCGACGACCGTGCGCTCCACTCCTCCAGCAACTGTGGGCGATCCAGCGGTGCGCCAAGGAATTCTGCCCGCCAGCCGTAGCAGTGCCACAGCAGGCGCAACCGCGCCTGCCACCTCCCGGAGTTTATCGGGCGTAGGTGGAGGCACTTCAGCAACAACTATGCGTGATCCAGCAGTGCGCCAAGGAATCCTGCCTTCCAGCCGCAGCAGTGCCCCAGCAACCGGAACTTCGCCTGCCACTTCCCGCAGTTTGTCGAGCGTGGCTGCGGGCAGCCCCGTGCTGAGGCAAAGCCCAGCCACAATCACACCCAGGGTGCCAGCGGTCTCCAGGCCGGCGCTCTCCGCTCCTGTTGTCCGAACCGCACCCAGTTTCTCGCCACCTGGCTTTACAGCCCGGAGCGCCCCATCTTTCTCGGTCCCAAATGCAGGGATCCGAAGTGCACCTATGGCCTCTCGTCCCAGCTTCTCAGCACCGAGCCACATGTCATCCGGTGCCGGTGTCCACATGGGTGGAGCGGGCAGTGGTGCTGGCGTTGCCATAGGCGGAGGCCGCGGCGGCGGCCGGCGCTAAACCGTTTCATTTTGAGGGCACAATGTACTCAATTAATCCTGCATCGATGTATTGTCCGCCGGTGTGCTGCCGGCAATGTATGGCCAATATGTTGCGTCCGGGCCGTAAGGCAGCTACGGCATTCGACCCGAGCGGCAACTCCGTATAACCGCTTGTCCAGCGCGGCTCACGCACCACTTCAACCCCGTTGAGATACACCTCGGCTTCTTCATCATGATGCATTCGCAAACCCAGTGATTGCCGTCTCTGAGAGAGAACATTCGTGCCGAGAGTGAATTCACGACGCAACCAGATGTCGTCGGAGCGCCACTCTGTCCTTACGACAGCGGCTGGTGTTCCCCTTGTGCCGAAACCTCCGGGTGCTTCCGTCCAAATCGAATCATCAAAATCCGGACGCATCCAACCCTCCGACAATTGCTCAGCATAGCGCCAGCGAACCGGGGTCTTCTCCGAGGTCTCGGCAAGGATGTGAACTTGCAACGGGGTGGGGTTGACGCTGGAGAGGTCGAGTTTGTAGATCGTGCCCGAGTCGTATCCCACGGCAAACAGTTCTCCATCCGCATCCTGCATAAATGAAACTAGCCGTGTCGGGCAAAGGCCAATCTCGACGGCTTTGGTCAGTTTACGGTTCTGGTGAGTCAGGGCCCAAAGCCGGCGCGATTGAAAATCGCCAAACACGTACCAGCCTTTCATTTGCGGAGCGCGCTTGCCGTGGTAGACATATCCGCCGGTCACAGAAACCCCCTGGCGGTGAGAGTAACTCAGCACGGGTGCAATGTACTTGGCTCCTTCAGAACGGTAGCGGTTGGAGAAAGGAGTAAATCCTTCGTAAACATTCCAGCCGTGGTTTTCACCGGCTTTCACGATCGCAACTTCTTCATACTGATCCTGGCCGACATCCCCGACCCAGAGGTCCTTGGTAACCGTATCGAAGGTGAACCGCCAGGGTTCACGGAATCCGTATGCCCAGATTTCGGGGCGCACCTCAGGCCGATTTACGAATGGATTGTCCTTGGGAATCCCATAAAGCCTTTCGCCATCTACGTGATCCACGTCGATGCGGAGGATTTTTCCGATTAGCAGCTTTAGATCCTGCCCGTGGCCCTGGGGGTCGCGCTGAGGCCCCGTGTCTCCCATCCCAATGTAAAGATAACCGTCTGGTCCAAATTCAATGCACCCGCCATTATGGTCCTGGGTAGTTGCGGGGATTTTGAGCAGTTGGCGCGATGGTGTGCCGGAATCTGCCAGTTGATTTTTGGCAAACCGACGCTCCACGATCAGCGTCGAGATCTTGCCGTTCTCGACGATGTGGTACTTCAGGAAGTATCGGCGGTTCCCCAAAAACTTCGGGTGGAAGGCTAATCCCAACAAGCCTGTCGCACCGCCGACTCGAACCTCCCCCGTAAGGTCAAGGAACATGGATTGGGTGTCCCTATCAGTTCCTTTTTCCGCCATCCAGATTTTGCCGCCATGTTCCAGAACGAGGAAGGCATTGGGCGTGCCCGGAATGCGGCCGAACCAGACGGGCCGCGTTAATTTAATATTGTCCCTGAAGAACGGAAGAAAGCTCACGGACTTTGTCGCTCGAGGAATTGGCTCAGGCATTTCACCGGCCGATGCCAGGCCGTTGGTGGGTTGACGCAAAGTTTCCAGGTAAGCAATCAAATCGGTAAAGTCGGCCGGTGACATGGCCAGTTGCAGGCCTTCCGGCATGAGGGAAAGGGCGCTGGTTCGCTGCTGGCGGATTTCCGCGGTTGGAATTCGAACCATTTTGCCATCCGCACCCATTATTTCGATCGCGGTATCGGAAGCCGTTTTGATTATACCTTGGACATCTTCGCCGGATTTTCTTTCCACGATGGTGGTGCCATACCCGACAGCAATGGTGGCAGAAGGCTCGAGCACACTGCGGATGAGATCCGCTTTGGGAAACTTGTCTCCGATGGCAAACAAGTCTGGCCCAGCCAGGCGGCTGGTTCCATCGCTGGAATGGCACTTCGAGCATGCGGCCTTTTGCTCGTTCATGAATAGCTCCTTTCCGCGAGCCGCGTTGCCATCATGGCTCAGGGCGTAATCTCGATATGTGGCAGTAGTCGGTGCATTTTGGGCCATCGAGGAACAGTTGCTTCCAACGAGGATGAGAAAGATTACCTGGAGAATCGAAAGTTTATTTACAACAGAGGCCCGCATAAAATTTCGGCAAAGATAATGGATTAGTGTTTAAAGCCAATGCTATTTCGGCAATGGCATGAGACTTCGATTTCGGCTGGGGGGTTTTGCGCGAAAGGGCGAATTTATCCGGGTTACCTACATAACGAGCAATTATGAACGATAACGCGCTATTACGCGCGAAAATGCGCGATGAGGCCGATTCCTTTCGCGCGAAAGGTTGAAGCGTTGCAACTGGGCACAGCGAGGAAGCCTTGCAGGCAAGGCTTGCGGGTGTGTGTTCTTTGGAGACTTGCGTGGCCTTGCCTAGGCTTGCGAATGGACGCGAAAGGACGGGAGTGGGAATTTTGGCAAGGGCATGTTTGAGAGTGGCATTAGATTTCGATGCTGGATGGCTTCCTGAAGGCCAAGGCGCGATGCTAATTCCAAAAAAGCACAAAGGAGAGGGCCTAAAATTTTTAACACGTGTGTCCGAGGACGAAAGCACGAATGCCGGTGCCGAGTGGTGCTTTGATATCTGGGCATAGTGGTACGACGCGGTCGATTGGTTCGCGCTTTCGGCGGCCGGCGTGTCTTTATGACTTCGCATAGCTGGGATGGTTTTAGCACGGGTGCGGGGAATTGTCTGGCGCATGGGGCGCATATGCCCGACAAACTTTTGGTTAGTCAATGCCCACCCCTTGGGAAACGAGCATTCCATTCGTGAGGTAGTAATAGCCTGAGCTGTTTGGACCGTCCCCCACGCCCAAGGAACCGCAATTGTTGGTGCCTCCGCCTTGGTAAAAGCTGCCCGTGCCCTCTCTCCCCGAGAGTTGAATCGAACCTGCTGTGAGCGTTCCTGAATACAACGTATAATATCCGGAAGCGAAGGAGCCTAAACCAATTCCGTTTGCCATGACATTCCCACCACGCTGGAAAAAGGAACCTCCGCCACCGCCCGAATAAGGGAAATCTGCGGTGTAGCCGATGCTCAGAAAGGAGAATGCGACCGCAGCACCCAGCCGTCAATTCCGCATATTATAGTAATCGAGACCGACTCATAAGAGAGACTCGATGCTCCAAACACGCGTTTGAACTAGATGGGTGACTGGACGGATTGCCTCACTAGAGACGATCAAATCAGGTGAAGAAATATTAGGTTCGAGTCGTGTGCAGAAGAGAACCCTCTGGGAAAGCAGACCACGGAATTCAATTGGAAAGAAGAAGGAAAATTGGGAAGGACAGCTTTATGTCACTTGACCACACGTCCTAATGGGTGGCCCTTTAACGGGCCGTTCCGCAAGCATTTGATCATCTCAAAGTGTGAAACACCGGGTCATTTGTGGTGGCTGGTTTGTTAGCTGAAAAATGAATTCTCCCATCACCCGTCAGGAGGTAATGACCCGGCAAATCGTTCTGTTTCGCAAGTCTCGCCTGCCACTCGCGCCCATCACTCTCGATTGTCACCACTGCGGAAAATGGCTCCACAATGTCGAGTTCCGTTAGGTTACGTGCAAGAGTTCCGAGCGCTTGATGGAAGGCACGCTGGCCATAGAAGATCTCAAAGAGGCGAATGGATGACG
>JAQGOV010000021.1 GCA_028293425.1 Verrucomicrobiales bacterium | reverse complement strand
GCCATTATCAACCACAGAAACCTTCACCACGCCACGAATCAACTCGCTTCGGATGCGGACCCGGGGTGTCACCCCACTGGGGACGAACTTAAGCGCGTTTTCGATCAGGTTGGTCAGGCACTGGGTGAGATAAGTTTCGTGGCCCAAAACAACATGCAACGGACGCTCGAGCAGCAGGGAGCTTTGAACCTGGTCAAAGGCAGGGTGCTGATGGATCAAATTTTCCAAAAGCTGTTCCAGCGCAACCGGCTTTAGTTCCACTTCACCATTCGCAACCTTGCTGAAAGCAAGGATATCGCGGATAAGATGATCGAGCCTCACCGCGGCCTTTTCGATGCGCTTCAGGTAATCAATTCCTTCCGGGGCTAGGCTGGGAGCGTGATCCTCCAACAAAGCCCGTGCGTAGCTATGCATCGTCCGCAAGGGCGAACGCAGGTCATGCGAAACGCTGTAGGAGAACGCTTCGAGCTGGGCAATGGTTTCGCGAAGTTGGACCGTGCGTTCCGCCACAATGCCTTCCAAAATCTCAGCGGTCTGCTTGCGTTCGGTAACGTCGCGAGTGAAACAGCGGGTGTAAATGAACTTGTCACCGTCCCAACAAACATTGGAGTTGATCGCAACGTTACGGATGGATCCATCCTTATGTTTCAATCGCGCTTCATATTCATGGAGCCTTTGCCCTTGTTTCAACCGCGAAAGAATATCGCTGATAATATCGTCATCGGCATGGAATTCAGCAATGTGACGGCCAATGTACTCTTCCGGCTCATAGCCGAGCAGTTCTAGCTCAGCGCGATTAGCCCACAGGATTTTGCCATCCGCGGCGACCTGATGGATTCCTTCGGCAGCATTTTCCAGCAAATCCATCAGCTCGCGTTCCCTGCGGGCGAGCATCTCCTGGCTGTTCTTGCGTTCCTCGATCTCGATCTCCAGTGAGCGCGCCTTTTGTTGCAGCAAGGCGAGTTGCTGGAGGCCTGAAATCGGCATTTCTTTCGACAAGCTTTCACCCGAGAGCACCCGTGTATGCGCCTGGCAAACGTGCAACATGCGTGCGCTATTGGCACTTCCATCAAAGGCCGCCAAAGGATAAGCGCAAAAGAGCGAAAAAGAATGCTTCGTGCCTAAATCGTTCCATAATTCTTCCAGGCGAATGGCTCCTGCCTGGTTGCCATTCCCCCAAAGCAGAGCAACCATTTCGCCGAAAGCCCGGAGGTCTTTCTTTGACGCGGCCATTTTAGCAACCAAACCACCCACCGTTTGTTCGAACAAGGCTGGATCAGGAAGCTCACCTGCCATGAAAAGCGAAAGGGTCTTGGCAGCATCCAGCGCAAGGTATTGGCCGCGAGCCTTAAGACTGCTCACATTAAGCCCGTTGACGGTGAGCTGATCCTCAAAGGCTGCATGGTGCTCCGGGGTGGCAATCACAATGGCCCCTTCTCCGTTTACTACGCCACCGGCGAGATGCTCACAAACAGAAGCGACCAGAGACTCCTCTGCCTCATAGAACTGGACGAAGTGTTCTCCGGGGAGGGCTTTTACCGAGGCGGGGTGGGCTGAGCGGTTGAAGCCTGATGCAACAGTCTCTTTGCATTCGCTTTGCAAGTGGTTAATAACCTGGTTCATACGCGCGCATATTCTGGCTGGGTCGTTCGCGGAGGAGCCACCTGCAATATTCCAGATCGACTGCCTATACCAATCGAGCCCGCATGAGGATACTAAAAAGTCTCCTCCATCATAGTAGTAAAATACTCTATTTTAGAAGCTAGGTTAGGTCGCCGGCGACAGACCACGGGGCTCCGAACGACTATCGCTTGAACGCGGCGCAGGCACGAACGGGGAAGTCGGCGGCTTTTCGTAATCTGACAAATCTCTGAGCGCATCGAAGCATGGCTGCGGACTGCGCAGACAGTTCTCGGAGTCACGGTCGCGTCACCGACACTCTCAGGAAACGCGGGGGGCCGCTGAGGGCGGAATTATCACGAATGGTCACCCGCTCGTTTGGCGAACCGGTTCGGGAGACTTCCATCGCTTGAGCCGTCAGCACGATATTGGTCCCCGCGTAACTGGCCAAATCCACCCAGTTGAGCAGGTTGGTGGATTGCTGCACGTGGTATGTCACGCCTGATTCTGCGGGACGCCGCACAAAGGTGACCTGCAAATAGTTGGTGTTTTGGCTTTTGGCCACACTCGTGGCGATTGTGGCGTTGGTTTTCCAATAGGTGAGAAGTTGAACCAGCGCCAGCGGCGTGTTGGTGGGCGCGGGACCGTTGGCCTGCGTCTTTTGGTTGACCCCATGGCAGCTGGTGCAAGTCCGAATCTCGCCCGGCGCAAAGGTCAGCCAATAGCGTTCCCGTACTACTCCGACTCCATTGGTGTCGGTCAGTTGCCAGGTCATGGCGCGCCTTGCTGGCACGACCGCCGCCTGCGAGCCATCGGATGCAATTTTCACGCTGCCGATCAACGTCCCAGGCTCGGTCACGTTGTCTGCGGCGGGATCATGCATATTCTGGGCGATGACCCGCCGACCGTTGCGTGGGTTCGCCGGGTTGCCGTAGTTCAAGCTCCGCAATTGGTCCGCCTGGAAGAGTTGCAGCCAGGCAATGTCGTAAATCTTGCCTGCCGCGCCAATCGTCTGATGGTTCGTGCCGCTCACGCGCAGATTGAATGGCTGCTGCCGGTCAGTATGGTCGCGGGTCGTGACGTCGCGGCTCACGATCAGAGCCAAATCGTGCGTGCGCAAATAATTCTGAAACAAATCCATGTCCACCCCGGCAGCCGTAAAGGCCGCCCGTTCAGGTGCCGCGACCTCTTCCACAAGCCGCGCCGGACGCGGGCGCGCGACAACTTCCACCGCATCCAATTCCCACAAAATGTTCGTCTGGGTAACGAGGGTGTCAGGAGTCCAGTAGGCGGCGCGGTTGGTCAGGCCTGCGGTGAAGAACGCGCCAGGCACGTAAAAGCCGTTGCTCAATGTGAGGAACTTCACCCGAAAATCATAACGCGAACCCGGGAACGCCCCGGAACCTGTGTTACTTTCGTTCAACGCCCAGGATGTGTGCGAGGCAATGAGGTTGCCGTCCGTGGTCATCATCGGATTGCGATAAAAACCGGTGTGGTCGGCCGGTATGTTCGTGGCTGAAGTGGCAAGAGAATGGGTCGAGCGTGGGGTAAGATAACTGATGCGCATCGCCGAGGCGTTCAGATTGGTCCCGCCGGTCA
>JAQGOV010000643.1 GCA_028293425.1 Verrucomicrobiales bacterium | reverse complement strand
GGCTGAAGGCCAGCTCCTTTCCTGTTTCAAATCCCTAATACAATCCAACGAAGCTTTTCAGGAGGCGCATTGGTGGCTCCATTTCGAGGAGGCTGACTTTGAACGGGCGGATGCACGGCCAGGTCTTAATACATCCCCGGGGGAATTATTTGCGCGAACTCTTAAAACGTCGGAGGAGCTAGGTTTTACTGCATTGAGCAAACGCCAGTTGCTAAATAGGGCTTTCGCATTTGGTGTAAGGAACAGTTTGTCGGATGTTTTGCACGGAAATTTAGCACCCGATGAAGAGCCGCTAACGCTCAAATTCTTTAAGTGGGTTAGGGCAAATTCAGCTAAATTTCACTCTCAGGTGATTGCGGAATTCACGAAGATTTCTGCTTTACTCGAGCAAACATCCCCGGAAGCGATTATTAATAGCATTGTCATCGACGTGCCAAATCACAGGCGCGTGCAGCAGGGACAGCAATCGGTCTTCTTTGATAGGCCTGCCATGTTACCACTACGATGGACTCTTCCATTAGATCAGATAGTTCAGTACTACGAGAATCGTTCGCTGGCCTATATTTTTGCGCCTCGGGAGATTTGTGCTTTAGTTGGGCTTGCAGCCGAGAGGATTGTTTGGGAGTGGGAGGAGGCCGGACTATTATACGTTCAGGATGAAGGTTTATCAGAGGCCGTCGTTAGGGAAACTGCGAAACGTCGTGCTGACCTAGCTAAACGAGGGTACTATGATACATGTCTTCAACTTAAACCGGCTTCGCTATACCTTCAAAGTTTTGCTGCCCAGGAGCAAATCGACCGCATCGTTAACAACCTTCTTCGTTTCCGCTCATGGCGAGGGCAAAGGATAACCGCAGCACTAGTTCGCGCCTTCACAATTCAATTTCCAGAGCAGCTGCATGAACCTGTATTGAGCCTGCTCGAACATTTAGCCATGATTGAACCAAGCGAGATTGCGGCGGCGGTCATTCAAGAATATAAGGAAGCCTGTGCCGCCGGATCGGAAGTTGTTGGAGTTGTACCGGTCGGTAATTTAACAGACAGCGCAACTCATTTGCTCTACGAGCTTAAAAACCATCCCGATAAGGATGTTAGAGAACTTGGACCCCGCATCACTGCATTGCAGGCCGCTACAATCCAGGGTTCAGACCGACTGCTCTTTTTTGATGATAACACCAATAGCGGTTTGCAAGTATTGAATGTGTTCGCTGATTGGCTTGGGATTGACCTCCCGGAAAACGTTAACCTTGGCGAAAAGCATGTGGATGAACTCCCTCAGCGTGCTCAAGACAAGTTGCGGAGAATGAAAATTTCCTTTGTTTTCGGGGTTTCACCAGAAGGAGCAGAAACAAGAATCCAAACGCTTTTTCAGGAACATCTGCAGATTCCAATCGAGAATGTTACAGTCCGGGTCGGACGGGTTCTTACAAAGACTCGACGACTACTCTCAGGGGACAATCCTCCGGTTGATATTCCAAAACGGTCTGAACTCCGCAGCTTTCTGGATCAAGTTGGCCGTGAAATTATGGAGAGTGAAGGAAAGACCCCCGAGAAAGCAGAGCAACGCTCAATGGGTGAAGACCGAACAGAAGCAATGGTTGTTTTTCCGTACAACACCCCCACGATGACAATTACAGCGTTGTGGTGTAGAGGCTCGTATAGTAAGGGATCTTGGATGCCTTTAATCGAACGGCGCAGAAACGTGCGTGCGGGTGGAACGCTCGGAGGAGAGGATGCATAGATGTTTGGCGTTGAACGACGAGCTATTTGATCTTTTTGGCGAAAACGAGAGGCCTGCATTTCAGTCCAGCTGTAGCGTGGAGAAGCATTCTTCTGCAATTGATTTAAGCTCCTGCTCTGAAACCATTGATGACCAATCACCAATCACCGTTGAAAGTTTTTGTACTTCATCTGACTTGCAGCTTGAGACAAAAAATTCGTATGAGCACTTGGCAGAAGCTGAGTTGAGCTCATCGATAGTCGGGAATTCGGAATCCTCACGTGTTCCAATCAACAGATGAGTATGAGAGAAAGGTAACGCCACTGCGAGGATAGGATCTCCTTTATCAGGAAGAGCCTTGTAACGATTAATTGCCGTTTTGAAAATAGGGCCGACGTCCGAAAGAATAAATGTGCCAGGAGGACGCACAAGGATGGTCCAGTGGAGTAAGTTGCAATTCATCACTCGGGCTTCGGGGATAAGCGCTTTACCCAGAGCATTGTTGTGGGCGGCCTGAGCGTAGCGTCTAATTTTCTTTTGCTCGGCGGAAATCAAACTTTGCATTTTGGGAAGAAAATCCTGGAGTGCGTCGTCCAGCACTTTTTGTGAGATTCCCCTCCGTTTGAGCATTTTTATTTGCGGTTGATCCTGAATGAGCTTAGGCATGTGGTTTGGGAGGTTGGCCGAAAGCTCACTGACCATGGAATTTATTTTTTGTGCGAATTCCTCGCGTAGCCATCTGCTGCGTACGGAGAGTGATATGACCAATTCAGGAATCTTATCGCTGAGAACTTGGTAATCCTCCAAGGAACTTCGGAATTTATCCAGTCGCGCGCTTTGGTCTTTTTCTATATTCGTTATCCCATCATCCAAGCTTCCCTGTCCGGGTTCCCCATAAAAATCATTCTGAAGGCCGATGTTGTTCGGGACAGACTGGAACATTTGGCCACTTTTGCGGTAAACCCAAAACCTTCCGTCTTGAGCAAGGAACCCTTTTTGTAGGAACCTCGGGAGGGTGTGTTGTCGATGGCCTGCCATGCAATTTTATAGCACGTTGCCTTTTAAGAGTGAGGGAGCATTTGACCCTGAAGTTAAGCGGTTTTCGAATGTTTTCAACGACTTTGTTTTTCGTTTGTTTTTCTGCGCCTCTGGGTGGTGACGCTTCCGCAACTTCACTCTTCAGTTTGAGGAGCTTATGTCCCTCAATTCGCAGGTCCTTCGATGCCAGGAGCCTGTCCCAGTTCAGCTTAAAGCCAATGGTGCTCGTCTCCGCATAAAGGCCCTCCGATTCCTCGGCCTGATTCACTCCGACATGGATGGTCCGGCGGCAGAAACTTTCCTTCCGATGCAGGATGGTGGATTGAGGTTGTCCGAATAATCCATGTCCCAGCGTTTCCCGGTGACCGGGTAAATGGTAATGGCATGACGCAGACTCGCTTGGGGATGCTCCAGAAAATCTGGATAGCACACTCGTGTGCTTGCCTTCCGTCCCTTCACGGACAATGATGTTAGGCAGCATCATTTAATGTCACGGTTTACCGAGCCATTGCAAGTTGGGCAGGGATATGAGCGCAAGGCCTTGGCAGAGTTGTGGGGACTCGGTGGCTTCCAAGCTCTTGGCCGGGGCGTTTTCACGCCCAGGGGAGAGCGGCAGATCTTCTTATTCGTGACCCGCCAGCGGGAGGGCTGGATGACTCCGTATAACAATTTCTTAGATGGCGACCTGCTGTTCTGGGATGGCGAGAAAGGACACGGATCAGACCAACGCATCATTGATGCGTCGGTGAATGGCGAAGAAATCCACACTTTCTACCGTGACAACCGTTCAACGCCCTTTATCTATCACGGTCGGATTGTGATGCTCCGCTGCAATCGATACACCGAAAAGCCCAGTGAATTCGTTTTCAATGTGGTCACGTTGACCCCGGAGTTTCCAGCGGAGGACGTATTGCAACTGAGTGAAGAGCCAGCGGACTATGCAGTCATCACCGAAGCCGGCCTGAACAGCATCGACCGGGTGGCCCCAACCAAACGGCGTGGGATTGCGCAGCGATTGTTCCGGGGAAATCTGCTGCGGCTCTGGCAGGGAAGCTGTGCCGTTACACGTGTCCAGGAGCCACGCGTTTTGCGCTCGGGCCACATCAAGCCCTGGGCCAACTCGACTCCTCAAGAGAAGGTGGACCATTTTAATGGACTCCTGCTGATTCCGAACTTGGACGCGTTATTCAATGAAGGACTAATCACTTTTCGGGACGAGGGGAAAATCATCATCTCCAATAAGTGGGAAGCTGAGGATAAAAGGAGGATGAACATTACCCCGGACCTGCGGTTGCACACGGTTCATTCCGAGTCGGCGCAATATCTCGAATATCACCGGGATGTGAGATTCAAGGGGTAGGAAAAAACTTCGGAATGCCCAGCCGTCTGCGGCGGTTGTTCACGGAGCTATGAGTGCGGCCAAGCCGACGGGCGATGTCCGCATCTGATGCTGTCCCGAGCAGGGCAATTTCACCTGGCGTCCACTCTCTTTCTCGCTGCTCGAAAGATGGGATGCCTTTCAGCCATCGTTGCATTTGTACTGCATGGGTGCTCCGCTTCAGCCTTTCGGCAACCTCTTTATCCGGCATGGTTCCGAGCAGCGTCTCCTCTTCTGGGGTCCATTGGCTTCCCGTTTGGTCCGCACGGCCGAAAACTTCCTTCCGAGCATCGCGGCGACTTCTTCATCCTTCTTCATCCCGAGCAGGGCAATCTCCTCGTCCGTCCACCAATCGACGTGCTCCTTTGCCTTCCGGACCTTGCGCCGTTTTAAGCGGTGGGTTTTTCTCAGCAACCGGACCACTTCTTTTTCAGACATGGCTTCAATCGCCGCCTGGGGCGGGGTCGTGGTTCGAGATGATTTTGCACCTTTTTGCTTCCTAGTGTGCTGCACAGAGTTTCGCGAATCGATTTGGGACCATTCTACTTAAATCTGACGCCATTTTGCATCGCTACTAACTCAATTTCGTTCCAAGTCTTTTGGACTTCCTGTCTTGCATTCAAGATGTTGGGGTCTGTTTCAAGAATTGATTTGTCCCACTCGGCCACTGTTTTAGCTGCGGCAGTCAGCGCGGTGGTTCTGTTTAGGTTCACCATCTTCATCTCAATCAATGGCGCTAATGCACCTTTCGCACCTCTGCTTTGTACGTGAAACGCTACTGCCTCCCAGGACTGTATGTGCTTCAAATAGGCGACTTCGAATGCCGCAGGAGTGTTGGTAAAGGCCAGTGTTCGTAGTCTGGCGGTGTAACCTCTAACCGCGGCAGCATATTCTTCCGGTCTCAATGCGGCTTTCGCTCCAAGAAAGTTGGTGTACGCAGCCCGATCCTGCTCGTAGATGCCTCGGATGGTCGCTGCATAATCTGGCTTTGTTTCTCGTGTTGCCGAGCAGGCACAGAAGCCCAAGACAAGTGCCAGCCAAAACAGAGGTGCAAATATATATTTCATAGCTCCGTTCACCTTTTCTGCCGTCATGTGGAAAAAATTGGCTTAATTCGGGTTTCCATATAATACGTTTGTTGCCGTTGTTCAATGGACCAGATTCGTTACTGACCCACTACCCGATAAAATCGATTCGGCTTTCCTTGGGCGGTATAATCCACGTGCAGGTACGGGTTTGTTGGCAAGGCAATGTTCGTGAGAACCGTCCAGTTCGTATCCGCAACCGAGTTCTTGAACTGAATTTGGTATTGGTTTCCGACCGAGCCTTCAAGAACAACGGTCGGTAGCATAACAAGGCTTGTGAGGGTCACTTTGGCGGGAGAACTGGTCGTTGAACCAGTTTGACTGCTGACCACCACCGTGTAATTCCCAGCATTCGCGCTACCCAGGTTGGTCAGAACCAGGGAAGACCCGAGCGCTCCAGGGATATTGGTTCCGTTTAACCTCCACTGATAGCCAAGCAGACCTGGGCCGGTCGCATTGACCGTGAGTTCGAGGTTTTGTCCAGGTGAAATGCTATAGCTTGCGGGCTCTTGGATAATTTTGGGCGGAATCAGGACGGTAATCGTTGCCACCGCACTTGTGACCGTAGCCGCACTGTTGCTGACGCGCAGGGTGTATGCCCCTGCTTCAGCAGCCTGGATGTTGGGCACGGACAGAACCTGGTTAGTCGCGGTGATGATATCCTGTCCGTCACGCTGCCATTGAAAAGCGAAGGGCGGCGTGCCCGAGATGGTTGCTCCCAAGCCCAGGGGCGAACCAGCGACTAACGTTTGGGACGAGGGCTGGACGGCGATGCTTGGGGCATAAACAACCGAGATTTCATCGACCCATCCTGCATCTTGGCCAACGCTGTCGCTTACATCCTTCCCGTAAACCCACCGCAGCGGTTGAGGCCCGCTGGGGACGAGGAAGGATACTTGTTTCCACTCAATTTTCCCGGAGATATTCGCTTGTTCAACTCCTCCTATTTGAAGGCTCAGAATATCGTAGCTGTTCTCGCTCGAGACTTTCCACCAAAACGAAACTCGGGCTGGGCCAACCACAGTCGTTTGCAACCATGACTGTTGTGCATCTGTAATTGCTCCGCTTTTTGCGGCACTCGGGCCACTATGGGTGGTGGTCGTTTGATTTACCCAGGGCGAGCTACCCCCGCTTGTCCAAATGAGATTGGAGTTGTCGACAGCATCCGCAAGCGTGAGGACGCTCAGGGGGGCGGAGATTGTTCCAACAGAACCTTCATAATTTCCCACAACAACGGAATACGCTCCGGACCGGTTCGTTTGGGCAGAGGAAATGAGCAACGTCGAGCTTGTAGCATTGGAAATGGTTTGGCCATTGAATTGCCACTGGTATGTAAAAGGTCCTGTGCCTGCGGCAACAACCGTAAAGGATACGGATGCTCCCTCCATGACCGTTTGGCTGATGGGAGAGGAGATGATAACGGGGATGTCTCGGGTGAATTTAGTGAGAAAGACATCGGAGCCGGCATACGAACTTAGATTGGTTGTTCCAAATGTCCCAGAGCCTGAGAATTGGCCGACAATAAAGAAGCTCCCGAGCTTGTTGGCGGCGACGCCGTAGCCTGAATCGTACCCGTTGCCAGTTCCGGATGACAGGGCCCAAAGGACGCTCCCGTCGGGCGAATATTTTGCAACGAAAATATCGTCATATGCAAAGCCGGGGAGATTTGTGCTTCCGAGGTTCATCGTACCGTAATACGACCCGGTAACAAAGGCGTTGCCATTCGTATCCACGCTAATGGCGTTCCCATAGTCATGATTCCCCGTTCCAGCCTGCCTCACCCAAACCAAACTGCCGTCCTTGTCGAACTTTGCAGTCACGACGTCGTAACCCCCAAAGGTGCTCAGGTTGGTGCCTCCCAGATTCAAACTGCTACTGAAATTTCCAGTGATGAAACAGTTGCCTGAGGAATCAACGGCCACAGCATTTCCGTAGTCATCACTTGGCCCGCCTGCCTGTTGCACCCATAATACACTCCCAGTTGGGCTGTATTTGGCCACGAAGATGTCTCTGGAGCCTTTGGTGATGAGGCAAACCGCGCCGAACATGGCTGTGTCGGCGAAGTCACCGGTGACGATTGCATTCCCAGCTCGGTCCACAGTCACTCCCCTCGCGAGGTCCGAACCCGTTCCGCCCATTTGCCGAACCCACAACAACGCTCCACCGGGACTATATTTGGCTAGAAAGCCATCGGTGGTGCCATTGTAGGAGTTAAGGGTGTTGGTGCCGCCAAAATCTACAGTGCCGTTAAAGTAACCCGCAACAAAAGCGTTCCCGGACGCATCAACGGTTACCGCGTTGCCTGCTTCAGAGGAGTAGCCAGCAGTTTGCACCATCCAAAGGAAATTTCCGTCGGAGTCGTATTTGCTGAGGAACATGTCCTCGCTTCCACCGGTGCTGTTTAGATTTGTGGTGCCTGGCGATGCGCTGCCAGTGAAGCTGCCAGTAACAAAAACATTTCCTGATGAATCCACTGTTATCCCTTTTCCAGAGTCATGGTATTGGCAGTTCATAACCCTTGCCCAGACCACAACCCCAGCAGGACTGACTTTCGCGACGAAAGTCTCCGTATATCCGCCATTTGGGGAAGAGATGTTGGTTGAGCCTAAGTTGAGCGTGCTATAAAAGGAGCCCGTGATGTATGAATTTCCCTGATCATCTGCCGCGACGCCATAGCCGAAATCACTACTATATCCACCAGCCCCTTGAATGGCCCAATTGAAAAGGGACTGCGCGTATGTAGACTGGGTAATTAAAGCCGCGATTGCGAGCGAGAACAAAAAAGTCCTCAGCAGA
>JAQGOV010000121.1 GCA_028293425.1 Verrucomicrobiales bacterium | reverse complement strand
CGCTCCATCCCTGGAAGATGGAGCCGATCAATAACAACCCGACAACGCTCTTCATCGGCTTGGATGGTCCCTGTTTCTTTAGGTGCTTTTGACGCCATTCCGACGGGGTCATTCCCAGGTATTTTTTAAACATCACGTTGAAAAGGCCGAGATGCCGATAGCCGCTCTCCAGCGCCACATGGATAATCTTGGAATCCGTTTCCGTCAAAAGCTGGCGAGCCTTCAGGAGCTTGAGCTCTGTTTGCCGCCCTCGGATGGTCGAGCCAAGATGCTTGCGAAAGAGCCGGCTGAAATGCCGGACACTACAGCCACAGAGCGAAGCGAGTTGCTCCGGGCTGTGGTTGACCAGCTCATTGTCCGGCATCTGTTGGATGATGTCTCGAAACCGTTGTTCCGCGGAACCGCCGGTGGCGGCGGGCGCCTGGTGCCGAGCCATTTCATCCACGAACGCCAGCGAGGCCACTTCCAGCATTTTCGAGCGATCCACGAAAGTGTTTTGCACGTCGCCTTGGCCAACCAAGTTTGCAAAAGCCTTGGCTAACAGCCCGGTCGGCGGCAGGATTTTAACTTTCTTGTCGCTTTTACCCGCGACCTTTTCCAGGTAATGCTCTTCGGACAAAGTCAGAAAGCTTGCCGCCAGCTCAGGACAGAATTGAAAATAATGAAAGCGAGCCTCTCCCAGCTGGCTCGCGCGGACCTGTCCTTCTGCCCCTGGCGAGACTATCAAGACATTCCCGGGGTTAAGCTCTCCAGTGAAACCCTTTCCGAGCCAGTAAGCGGCCCCTGAATGCAACCGCAGAAACAGCCACCCCGTGTTGCTCTCCATCCATTCGATGGACGCGGGCAGCTTCTTCTCAGTTAAAAACAAATGCCGATGAAATTTCATGAATGGCCGAAATCATGCAGGGCAAGTGTTACAAGAGCATGACGCAGGTGAGACTTTAACGAGACAATTGTGTGACACACCGGCGATGGACGGCGGAAATCTGTAGGTCGAGGGCCGAAAGCTGCGCCCCGTTCGTCATTCCGCCTGTTGGCAATCCTCCTCGGTCGCACCAGACCACAATGTGATCCGAGCAACTTTAGATAAGTAATAGAAAAGTCACTTGGCCGCCTTCCAATTGACATATGCTCCGACCAATCTCCCCTTGAAATGCCGAAGAATGTCTTTGACGCTTTTTGGCTGCACAGACCACAACTCAACAAACCAAAACTATGTTAAAGTCTTATATCACTCGACGGAATCAGCAGGGACTTGTCGCTTTAATCCTTACGGCTTCAACAATCCTGCCTCCAACTCTAGCACTGGCCAACGATGCAGAGGACAATGATGATGATGAAAACGTGATCTTGTCCTTCTCGACCGTGGGCGATTCGCGGCAGGATCCCGCCACTCCGGACCCAACCACCCTGCCGCTTTCCGGGCAGGATTCGCGTTGGCTGCAAAACACGAAGGCCCTCTCGCGGATAGTTCGCTCGGTGGAGCAGCAGAAATCCCATTTCCTCTTTTTCAACGGCGACATGATCATGGGGTACGGTAATGCGATCGTTCCGAACGATAACCTAACGGTAGGAGGCATCGTCGGTTCCGATCTCGTCAAATTTTATACCCAGTATGCTTATTGGCGCGGCATGGTCGCAGGCCTCATGGAAAACGGCACCTATGTCGTGCCAGTGGCCGGGAATCACGAGGTTCAATGGAAAGCCGGAGGGAAGAAAGCACAGGCAGCCAACGAAAACGCCTGGCGCGCTAACATGGGAGACCTCATCCTAGACAATGCCCGCTTCCAATATCTCTTTGGGGAAGAACCCGCTAATGCCGCCGTCGGCGACACCAGTGCCTACGACAACCTTTCCACTGATCAAAGCAAGCTATCATTCAGCTTCGACTTCAAGCGTTCGCACTTTGTGGTCATAAACACTGACCCCGTCGGCAAGGACGCCCATGCGCCTGTCAATTGGCTGGCCGCTGACCTGATGGCTGCAAAAACCCGCGGGGTCCGGAACATCTTCGTATTCGGTCACAAGCCCGCCTACACCTATTACTATGGAATGACTGCCATCGGGCTCCTCCCCAACGCGCCTTCCGGTTTGGACAACGACCCTGTCAGCCGGGATGCCTTTTGGAACGTGATTGAACAATACGATGCGACGTACTTCTGCGGCCATGAGCATATCTACAACACCATGCAACCACGCGCCGCCCTTGGTGGTAAAGCTTGGCAAATTATGGTCGGCTCCGGTGGTTCCCCTTTTGATGCTGCCCCCGATATCCAGACACTCAATCCGCGAACCGATCGCGCCTACGCCTGGGCAACCGTTAAGGTCTACAAGAACAACAAGGTGAAACTCACTGCCTACGGTTTCGATGATCATTACGGACCTACCCAGGTCCTGCAAACGATTCGGCTGCACTAATCAGTCCGCGTGGATTCCTCAGTCCTTCTCAGGCGCCGGCTTTTGGCCGGCGCTTTTCCGTTGATCAAATAATCCAGCTATCTCACATGCTGGGAGGAGACCTAGTCTCTCTCAGGTTTATGCCGCGGGCAATCAACCGTCACTTGCTTTTGCGAACTATTGCCAGAGGAATCCGTGCATTGGACCGTGATGGTATAGATCCGGCCTGGCCCCTTCTCGGAGCGTTCAGCGCGTAATTTCAAGGTTAACGGGCCAGTGATGACCCAATCCGGAGCCGTTTTATCCTTGCGGCCGCTGACAGGTTCGCTGCTCGTCACTTCCACAATCCGGCACCAGGGGTGGGAATCGCAATTATCCGTCGCTTCCACCTTAAGTCGGATGGCTTCCAGTTTCTTGTCGGCCGGCCAGAGGGTATGGTCGCTTAACTTGATCGAGCGTATCGCAGGCGCTTCAAGGTCGTTGACAATGACCGGGAACGTTGCCGAGGCCGCATTGCCCGAGTCATCCGTGGCCGTGCAGGTTACTGCATTCGTTCCCGTGGGAAAGTTCGTGCCCGAGGCAGGATTGCACACCACTTTAGGTGTTGAGCAATTATCCGTCGCCGTCACGGAGAAATTCACCACGGCCCCACAACGGCCCTTGTCGGTTGCGGCCACGATGTTCGTTGGCACCTTCAGCACAGGCTTGGTTTTATCAACCACTGTCACCTGGATGGTGCACGGAACTGACGAATTGCCTGCGGCGTCGGTCACCATCAACGTAACGGGGAGTGCCTGCCCGAGCACCACCGTGGTGCCCGGCGGAAGATTTTGCGAGAAGCTCAAACTGGCCGCGCTGTTGTCCGATGCGTACATCATTCCAGCGAGCATAGGCAGCGTGCAAGTGGCCGATGCAGCCACTGTTACCTCACCGGGACAGGCCAGCGTGGGAGCGATATGATCTTCACCGATCCGGAACGCCAGCAGCATATTGTCTACGATTACCTCGTTTGTGCCCACCGCCACTCCATTGTGGTAAACGATCGTCGCTTTAAAATCGTTGTCGTTGCCCACCAGGAGCAAGTAGTCACTAGGTGCACCGGGATCATTGAGCGGCAACACCGCCATCCCTTCCCATTTCTCACAAATGGTGTTTGTATCCTGGTTGGCGGAGCTCAGGTTTAATCCGTATTTGGCCAATTGGGATCCGTTGAGGAGATCCACCAACTCCTGGCTCGCCACGGCAACGATGTTGCTCGGCAATCCCGCGCGCGGGAGCGCGATTTGGCCAGGGGCGCCTTTCTCGAAGTCATAACCGGTGCCCAGGAAATTGCTGGCCTTGCTCGCATCCACCATCACGATTCGCTTGTAAAGGAGTGGTCCCGCGTCTCCGCCAAGGCCCCGGCTGTCGCGCTGCAGGATGAGGAAACGCTTTTCCGACAAGGCCAGAATTTCACTGACAGGCGTATGGCGGTTCATCGCCTCCGCCGCATTCAACGGCAGCACATGGACGTATTCAGCAATCGGCTGTTCGAAATTCGGCGACCCGGCTTCGACGTCATAAACCAGGATACGTGTGTTCCGCGAGGGATTCCGACTTTCTCCATCCTGCGCCAGCGGCGATTGAAGGATGGTCACTAATCGTTTCCCATCCGGGGTGATCGACAAACCTTCCAGGCCGCGGTTGTTGTATCGCCCAGAATCATTCGTTGGATTCAAAGCCGTGTTGTAATCAATCGCCCGGGGAAAGTTCGTGCCCACCCTTGGAATATATGCGGCCGGAGGGACGAGCACATTCTGAGTCTCTCCCGCCGGGTTGATGTGGTAAATGAACGGGCCGTACTCATCGGAGATGTAGAAACTTCCATCGTTGGCAAATGCGATTCCTTCAGAATCAAGGCTCCAAAGCCCTTCGCCAACTCCTCCGGCTAGGGCTTGCGGATGATCCGTCACGGATGTGTCATCCGGGTTCGCCCCCGTAAAGCGCTTTCCTCCCGCAGTCAGCACGTGGGTGGCCGTGTTGCTCATGACAATTTGCGTCTGGGACGCCGAAGCGTTCCCATAGTGCGGAGTGATCGCAATTTGCAATGTTTGCACCCGAGGATGGAAATTCTGAAATCCGTCACCAAACCCGCGGTCCGGCAGCGCATAAATCGTGGCGTTATAGGTTTCCCCGGATTTTGTGACACTTCCGGGTGCCAGCCACATCCCGGAGAAGATTCCTCCTAACGTGTCGTTGCCGGTGGTATCCAGGGTATTGGCCGAGATTCGGCCCACACCGACAAGTCCGAGATTTACCAAAGGCTGAGCGGAGGCGCTTTGGGTGATGGCCAGACCAGCCATTAAACAAAAAATACTTCTTCGATTCATAGTTCCTGGGGCGTTACGTCGCGATTCATTGTGTTCGTGCTTGTTCGGTCGTGTTTTTAACAAGCTTGTGTCACGGAACAACGGAGGTTTGGTGATCTTTAGGTGACAAACAGCCCGCCACTCCATTTTCACAAATGTCTACCGCGTGCGTTCTCTCTTCACCGTCCCGGAACTCGCCTCCTGTCACAATCGATTCTCGGCTAACCGTTTCCTGCGTTCGCAGCGCACCAGCTACAGCTTTCAGACCACTTTACAAAAGTTTTCTGAACGTCACATCCGCTTCATTGCTTCGAAACACATCCGCATTAACTTCTCTCAAAAATAATTCGACCATCGATCTTTCAGGAGGAATACAAACATGAAGAAAATACTATTGGCACTCTGCTCCGCAGCGCTTTGCGGTCTGGCAACCACTCACGCGCAACTCGCCATCACGGAGGTAATGTCATCGGCTTCCACCAACCTTGGTTCAGCCCTCGTCCCGCAGAACTCCGATTTTTGGGAACTCTCGAATCTCGGCAC
>JAQGOV010000619.1 GCA_028293425.1 Verrucomicrobiales bacterium | reverse complement strand
ATGATTATTTGAGGAACGGATTCTACGCGCGCACCCTGCAAGAGGAGATTCCGGCCAAGGACCTCGAGCTGAATGTCCTCCTAAGCATCGAGGACGTCACAGCCCGAGTGAATGCCGCGGTGAAACCTGGCCTGTCCGATGAAGAAGCCTTCAAAGCACGGCGGTCGGTCATGGCTGCAATTGAAAAGGAATCCAAGGAGAAAACGGGGTTACGGAGCGACGTGGTGACCTTGTACCAGGGCGGCCTTTACCACTTGTATCGGTACAAGCGGTACACGGATGTCCGATTAGTGTTCGCGCCCGAGCAGCAAATCGCTTTCTACGGAGGCGACCCGGATAACTTTGAGTACCCACGTTTTGACCTGGATATCTGCTTTTTCCGAGCCTATGAAAACGGCAAGCCAGCCAAGGTGGAGCATTACTTGAAGTGGAGCGAGAAGGGCACTGCTAAGGATGACCTGGTGTTTGTTTCGGGTCATCCGGGCCGCACCAGCCGTCTTTTGACCATGGATGAGCTGGAGTACACCCGCAATCAGTCTCTGCCCACAACCCTTGCGCGGCTCTATCGACTGGAGTCGTTGCTGGCGGCTTACAGCTCCCGCAGCCAGGAAAATGCCCGCCGGGCCAAAGGCAATTTGTTTGGCGTGCGCAACAGTCGGAAGGCGTTGGACGGGAAACTGGGCGGTTTGCTGGATCCAAGCGTGATGGCGAAGAAAGCCGCCGAAGAAAAGAAGCTTAAGGATGCCGTGGCGTCCCAGGAAAATCTAAAGGAAGTGCGTGGGGCGTGGGAACGGATTACTGAATCGCAAAAAATCATCGCCCAGAACGCGCGCATCTACAACCTGCTGGAAGGTGGAGCGGCATTTAACAGCGAATTGTTTGGCATTGCCCGCACCCTCTTCCGCGCTGGTGAGGAACGTCCCAAGCCCAACGGCGAGCGCCTGCGGGAGTTCACGGAAGCCAGCCGGGAATCGCTCGAGTTGTCGCTCTTTTCCGGCAAGCCCATTTTCAATGACCTGGAGGAAATGAAGCTGGCTGACTCACTCACCTACATGACCGAGGAATTGGGGGCCACCAATGAAATCGTCATTCGAGTTCTGGCAGGGAAATCGCCACGCGAGCGCGCCACCGAACTTGTGAACGGAACCAAAGTCAAAGACGTGAGCTTGCGCCGGAACCTTTTCAACGGGGGTAAGACGACGCTGGAAACGACTAAAGACCCAATGCTTGAGCTGGCCCGAATTGTGGATGGACCAGCCCGCGAGGCTCGAAAAATCATTGAAACTCAGGGCGAGGTGAAGCAACAGGCCCATGCCAGGATTGCCAAAGCACGCTTTGCCCTGTTTGGCACGAGCACCTATCCGGACGCTACCTTCACTTTGCGTTTAGCGTTCGGAACTGTGAGTGGCTACCAGGAGGGCGGGAAAACTATACCGCCACACACCGCGTTTGCAGGTCTCTATGAGCGTGCCGCGGAGCATGAGTTTAAGCCTCCGTTTGACCTCCCAAAAATTTGGGTGGATCGGAAATCGCGCCTGGATCTCAAAACGCCATTCAACATGGTTTCTACGGCGGATATCATCGGCGGAAACTCAGGCAGCCCGACGATCGATCGCAATGGGGAACTTGTCGGAATCATTTTTGATGGGAATATCCAATCGCTCGTGCTCGATTATATTTACACCGATGAACAGGCGCGCGCTGTATCCGTGGACTCACGGGGGATTATCGAAGCCCTCCGCAGGGTTTACCGGGCGGACAAACTGGTCACAGAATTGACGAGACGGAAATAAACTCTCGGTTCCAAACACTCTCCATAGCAAGTATGGCCACATCCAAACAACCGGACATCGTCGGCGCAAGGCCTGAAAACCCAGCCTCAAGCGATTTCGAGCCTTATATCCCAGCGTCCGCCCACCTGCCGGAATTACGCATCGGGCCCTTGATTGCTGGGACAATCCTCGGAATGGTTTTTGGGGCTTCCTCACTTTATCTGGTCCTTAAGACCGGCTTGACGGTGAGTGCATCGATCCCGGTGGCAGTTATCTCGATCGCTCTTTTCAAGACCTTTTCCAAGCTGTTCGGCATTCGCGAGGCCACCATCCTCGAGAACAACATTGTGCAAACGGCTGGCTCTGCCGGCGAATCCATCGCCTTCGGGGTCGGGGTCACCATGCCGGCGATTTTAATTTTAGGCTTCGATTTAGAGATAGCGCGAGTCGTACTGGTTTCAGTGCTCGGGGGATTGCTCGGGATTTTGATGATGATTCCATTGCGTCGCGCGCTCATCGTGCAACAGCACGGAATTCTCAAATACCCCGAAGGCACCGCTTGTGCCGAGGTCCTGAAAGCAGGGGCTTCGCAAGAGTCCAGAGCGGCGGCCGCAGCCAGCCATCGCGCTAGCCTGGGTGAGGCAGCCTCAGCGGGCGCACGCACGATCTTCGCGGGGTTTGGGATTGGAATTTGTTACAACGTCCTGATGCGCGTTTTCCGCGCCTGGAAAGAAGTTCCGGAGAAGGTTTTTGCCGCGCCATTCAAAGGCGGCTCCATTGCCGCCGAGATCAGCCCCGAGTTGCTGGGTGTCGGCTACGTGATCGGCCCGCGCATTGGAGCCATCATGGCAGGAGGAGGCGTGCTCTCCTATTTGGTGCTTATTCCTTTGATCAAATTTTTCGGCGACAACCTGGCTGGTCCGCTCTCCCCCGGCACTATCCCGATCAAGGAAATGGGCCCGAACGCAATTCGCGGCGCCTACATTCTCTACATTGGCGCTGGTGCCGTGGCCGCCGGTGGTTTGATTAGCCTGGTCCGTTCTATTCCCCTGATCTGGCGTGGAATTAAGGAAGGTTTGAGAGACTTCGGCGGCACGTCGGGCAGCCGAGTCGTTTTGCCACGCACCGAACAGGACCTTCCCATGAAATTTGTCTTTTGGGGGATCGCCGCTTTAATCCTGGCCATCTATTTCTCGCCAGGACTGCATATGAATTTCGCCGGAGCGATCATGATCATCCTGTGTGGCTTCCTTTTTGTGACGGTGTCCTCACGGTTGACCGGCGAGATCGGCTCCAGTTCGAACCCGATTTCCGGCATGACAGTAGCCACTTTGCTCATTACGTGCCTCGTTTTCCTGATGATGGGCTGGACGGGCGGGTTCGCTTATATCACGGCCCTTTCGGTCGGTGCCATCGTTTGTATTGCTTCGGCGAATGGCGGCTCCACTTCGCAGGACCTGAAGACCGGCTTTCTTGTCGGTGCTACTCCCAAATATCAGCAAATTGCGATCTTGATTGGGGCATTGGCTTCGGC
>JAQGOV010000607.1 GCA_028293425.1 Verrucomicrobiales bacterium | reverse complement strand
GCCTGCCACCGCGCTGAAGCAGCGGTGTTAATGGGAGACTGGCGTGATGCGAGTGTTGCAGCATGTTATGTTCGAGTTGGCAACCATTCCATTCTTTCTGCGTAATTCTCGCTCCTTCGGATTTTCTGGGAGCCACTTGCCCTTTCTCTCTCATCGGCCTATTCCTTTCTACAAGCTCGAAGCGCGCGTGCCGTGCGCATTTTTTCCGTGCAAAAGGCATGCCGCTCGTTAACATCGCGGAAAGCTGAGCCGCCAATCCAAATGCATGGGGCATCGCATGTTGCGAGCAGGGTTTGATTGGTTTGGTGGCCAGGGCAGGTGAAGTAAATTCGAGCGCTCAATTATGTCCAAGGCCAAATCCAATGGCTCCTCTGCAAACGTCGGCTTTGAAGCGAAGCTCTGGCTCGCAGTTGACAAACTGCTGTCCAATATAGTCCCGTGCTGCGGTTCGGGCGGCATGTTCGTGTCTTCGGAAAAATTCGTGGAAGAACCCGGCGGCCGCGTGGGCTACATCGCGGTTTACGGGCAGGACAAATCGGCGCGATGGCAGTGCCGATTTGGACTTCCCAAAGAAGCCCGAAGGGTGAGCACACGGCGGCGTGCGAGTCATTCCGACTACACTAAAAGCATGAATCTTGCCCTTCGCGGCCAGTGCGAGGCCGACAGCTTCCGGGCGGATTTGCATCCCGAATTCAAAGCCGATTTTATTTACATCAGTAGCAGCGTGTCTCCGACTGGTCTGGTGAAGGGTGCTGAATCACCTTTCCGGATGAAATCGTGTAATGAACGTCTAAAAGCGATAGCCTGAATAATGGAATGAAGACTTTTGCCAGCCTCTTCTCCGGTTGTGGGGGATTTGACCTCGGATTCACCGCGCACGGTTTTCGTCCAAAAGGTGCTTTTGACTGTGATTCAGAAGCAGTCGAAAACTTCAGTGCCAATGTCGAGGGACCGGTGAACCGGGTTGACCTGACAGTTGGGATTCCCAATGAGCACTTCCTCCGTGGGATTGATGTGTTGATCGCGGGGCCGCCTTGCCAAGGGTTCTCAACGGTGGGAAAGAGGCTAGTCAACGACGAAAGGAATCATCTACTGACCCTCACAGGGACTTTGGCTCGGAGAATATCGCCGAGGGTTCTCGTAGTTGAAAATGTTTCAGGCGCCTTGTCAGGGGAGCACTCACGCTATCTGAAATCGCTGGATGGGACGATGCGACTCGCGGGCTACCGCACATACACCATGCGTTGCCAGGCAGCAGACTTGGGCATGGGGCAACTCAGACGGCGTGTCCTGTTCTTCGCGTGGCGGACAGGCCGGGACAGTCAGTTCACAGTGCCAAAGGTGGCTCCTGCCGAACTGCGGGCAGTCCTTGTAGGAGCAAGCAAGCAGCCAAACCACCATCCACAGCGGCTCAATGTGCACAGCCGAGAGTGGCAAATTGCTCAACGAATCAGGCCAGGTCAGAAGCTTTCCAATGTGCGCGGGGGAAAGAATGCTGTCGCGACATGGGATATTCCGGAAGTGTTCGGAAACATCACAGAGCAGGAGCGAACGGTTTTGGAACTCCTCAGGCGATTAAGAAGACAGGAACGTCAGCGCGATAATGGAGATGCAGACCCCGTCTCTTTGGAGCGTTTGGAAGCCGCCCTTGGAAGTCGCTTTCACCGTTTGGTGGAAAGGTTAGTTGCTAAGGGTTACCTGAAGCGAGTCGATGGTGGTATTGACCTCGTTGGCACATTCAATGGTAAGTTTCGGAGGCTGGCATGGGATAAACCGAGTTGTACCGTTGATACCCGCTTCGGCTCCCCTCGTTACTTTCTGCATCCTACGCAACAACGAGGGTTCACTGTGCGCGAAGCGGCTCGCATCCAAGGGTTCACGGACGACTACGTTTTCCGAGGAAGCGAGCAGGCGCAGTTTCGGATGATTGGGAATGCAGTTCCTCCTCCCCTCGGAGCGATGGCTGCAGGTTTGGCTAAACGTCTGCTCGGGACGGCTGCATGAAGCTCAAATATTTATTAGAGATCATTGGGGCATGGGATGCAAATTCGGTTGAGGACGATCCAACCGCGACATCCAAATATTCGGAGATTCTCAAACATCTGCGGTTTCTGGGTGAGGGAGAATGGGCAAAGTATTTGCCTGCACACAGCCCGAATTTTTCAAAGGATTTCGCAACGCGGCTCGCCGCATGGATTGGGAATGTCGAGGAGACCGCCGACCGGCAACTGCTCCTCGAGTACGCAAAAAAGTTGTGTTTTTTCTCTCACGATGATTTTCAGGCACTTTACCTTTCTGCATTCAATGGCCCAATCACTCGTTGGGTCATCCAGAAAGCAGAATTGCGGTTTGATTCGCCCACCTTCGCAGAGCAGTTGAAAACTGAGCTCTACAAACGGACTTGGTACTGTCCGATCACCGATAGCATGGACATCAACGAGTTTTACCATGTAAACCATATCAGCGGTGTAGAACATCGACCAAGCTTTGCTACTCTTGCCATGCTTGATCCAATCTCGGGCGAATCGGATTCCGTGCTTCTCGGTCAATTACGGCAATTCATGACCAAACCAGATCGCTGGGGGAAATCTCCACCGCTTGAGCGATTGGTGCTTCTCGAGGATTTTGTGGGAACCGGCACCCAAATGAAGGAAGCGGTTAAATGGGCAGCAAATAAGCTCAAGATTCATACTCTTGTAGTTCCACTAGTCATCTGTGCCCCAGGCCGTGACGCATTGGAAGCGTTGACGAAAACTCATAAAGACTTGGTAGTATCATCTCCCATAGTTCACGTTGGCGAAAGTGAATTGCTTGGACCGAACAGTAAGGGACTCAATGGTTGGGCGAGGTCCTCCGAAATGGAGGCACTGGCGAAACGATTGTCTAATAAACTCGCTAAAAAACCTCCGTTCGGTTATAAGAAAACGGGCTGCTCGGTCGTGACTTACTCGAACACGCCAAACAACTCTTTGCCTTTGATTCACCACCACCAGCAAAAAGCGGGAACATGGAGCCCGCTGTTTCCACGCTCATCCCGAATTTGATTCCATGAATTACTCTCAAAATCCATTTCAAGAGCTTTATGTTGCGGATACTGTCTCGAAGGGGCATTTTGTTCAATTGTTCAGCCGCGTCCCGATGGAGGCACTGACCGAGTTTCACCAACTTTTTCAGAAGGGGAATGTCGTTCTCCTTGGATCTCAGGGATGTGGAAAAACCATGTTGCTAACCCTTTTCCGACCTGAGATTCGACAAGCCTACGCGGATCTGAATGAGAGTTTTCCTGTTCCGAAAGATTATACAAGGTTTCTTTCGGCTGGGATCAACCTGACGAAGAGTGGAATTGCCCATCTAGTCGGGATTACGTTGGGCGGAGGCCGCGAGCATGATCTGCTTGAGTTACCGTATTTTTTCGGAGACTTCTTCAATTATAAGCTGGTTCTGGACCTCTTGGAAAATCTGGAAACAGTTGCGACAAATCCACAAATCTTTGGTGCACTTGTATCGCTAGACAACGCAGACACGTTCGTAAAGAAGTTGAGGAAGCAGGACTGTTGGGCTGGCGCTCTTGATAGCTGTTCGACGCTCGATGACCTCAAACTCCTTATAAAGAAACGTCTGGCTTGTTACCGCAATTGGATGGGCCACAACATTCGGCAACAAGGAGCGCCGGAACTGTTGCGCGAAAGTAAGAGTACCGTTGGGGAACCAATTCTCCGGACTGTCCAATGTCTGAAGGATGTGGGTGTAATCGAAGATGTCCCGGTTTTCATCCGTGTCGACCAAATCGAGGAACTGGCGCACGCGCCGGCAGGTCCTTCGGCAGATTTGCGTTTGGCATTTCGTCAGATGCTCAACGGTGCTTTAAGTCGGCGCGATCCCAGTGTCTCCTATCGACTTGGCTCTCGTCACTATGGTTGGGACACGGATGGCTGTTTGAATGTCTTGGGCGGCGGCGTTTTGGAAGAGAAGCGCGATTTTCACCGTGTGAACTTTGACGCTGCATGGCAGCGGAAGGAAAACGTCGCAGGTAACTTTGAGCAGTTCGCGAGAGATGCCTTTGCCCGCCGGATTAAATACTACCTTAAGGAGGAAGTTCTCCCTGAGTGCGATTTGCTTGCATCTGTCTTTTCGGACTCTGCACAGAAGCGCGAGCGCGTAGAACCGATCTTCCGCGGTGCTCCGGAACTTACCAATTCCTACGAGCGCGCTTTGGCTATGTTAGATAAGGAGGAAGCGCAG
>JAQGOV010000718.1 GCA_028293425.1 Verrucomicrobiales bacterium | reverse complement strand
GGGCTGGTGATCCATTCCGCCAGTTTTAAACGTCGTTCGGCTTCAGGCGCGTCCTCGGCCAGATGGAAATCCGGCGGCAAATCCGACAAACAGGAAAGAGCGCCGGCACCAACTTGTTCTCGCGGCTTCTCAACGTCTCCTCGACGGAGGATAAAAGTGGGTTCAGGTTGTTTCGAATTCGCGGCGTAAGCTTGGGGAGGGTTCGCCAGTTTGTTTAGTTGCTCGCTCAGCTTTGCGCGTTCCTTGTCGTTCCGCTGGTAGATTTCTTTTTCGGAGGCAGTCAGGCGGGCCAGGATTTCATCCGTGGTGTAAACACGCGGCCCGCTTTTCAAAGAGGCTTTTATCTCGGCTGAACTGAGCGCGCGGTTATAGAGCCTGGCCTCCTCGATTTCCCCCGCCAGGAAACCGTTCTTCGCTCCATGATGTCGCAAACCGATGAGGACGCGCGTTGTACCCGCTGGATATTCCTGGAGCGTCGAGTTATCTGCTCGTGTCGGAGTATAGGGTTTCCCCAACAGTTCGCCGTTCCGATAAATGCGAATGGAATTGTCCGCGGAGTAAACCAATGCCATGTGCAAAAGCTCGCCTGGCTTGGCCGTTTCTGGGGGAGCGTCAAGAGGCAGGGATCTTCTAAAGAGCTCGCTTCCAGCCACCCACTGATGCTTATCCCGCTCCCCGTAAACGATGCTGTCAAACTTATCCCCGTTGCCATTCAGTTCCACTGTCATGACCGCGCCGCCGCTTTGCTCAAGATCCGTAAGACTCACCCAAGCCTCCAGAGTTTTTTCGCGCAAAGGCTCCTGCAGGGGTGATGTCTCCAGGTAGGCGGTTTTTCCATCGAGACGCAGCCGACCATCCTTAATCATTGCGCTGCCCTTTAGTTCTCCATGCAAACCGCCTGTCGAATCCCGCGCGTTTCCATCAAATGTCCAGCAAGCCAGTGGCCTGGGTTGGGCTGGTTCCAATCCTTCGAGGTTTTTTCTTGGGTTTGCGTTCGCCTGCAGCCGTTTCCTTCCAGTGTCTTCAAACATCGAAGCAGCCTTCTCCAACTCCTTCAGTTGAGTGAGGACCTTTGCTTTCTCTGCGTCCCTGGCTTTCAACTCTGCTTCAGTCAATAAAGACCGGTTACCATGACGAACTCCTGCCAGCGCCGCTTTAAGTGCGTAATAGTCGCGTTGCGGAATCGGGTCAAATTTGTGATCGTGACAGCGGGCGCAGTTCACTGTTAGGCCAAGAAAAGTCTGCCCTACCACGGCAACCATGTCTTCAATTTCTTCCTCTCGGACACGCGCTTTCATGGTTTTACCCACCTGGTTGTTGCCGGCTTCATCCCACGGCGCGCACACCAAAAAGCCGGTTGCCACGATTCGCTCGGTTGATTGCGGCTTCAGGGCATCCCCGGCCAACTGTTCTTTGATAAATTCACTGTATGGCTTGTCGCTGTTGAAGCTTTCAATCACGTAGTCCCGATAGCGCCAGGCGTGGTCACGGATTTTGTCATATTCAAACCCGTGACTTTCGCAGAACCGCACCAGGTCCAGCCAGTGCCGTCCCCAGCGCTCTCCGTATCGCGGAGAGGCGAGATAACGATCGACGACTTTCTCGAAAGCCTTGGGCGATGTGTCCCGCATGAATGCCTCCACTTCGTTGGGCGAGGGCGGCAGTCCCGTAAGCGCATAACTGGTCCGCCGAATGAGCGTTGCTTTGTCCGCCGGACGAGACGGAGAAAGGCTTTTGGATTCAAGTTTTGCCAGCACAAAGGTATCCACCGAATTTTGAACCCAAGTTTGTTTTTTGACTGTCGGCAGCGCTGGTTGTTGAAGCGGTTCCAAGGCCCAAAGACGCGCTTTCTCCTTCAAATCTGAACCGGCAAGCACATCAGGCCATTGAGCGCCCTGATCAATCCAAGCCCGCAAAATTGCGATCTCCTGGGTGCTCAAGCGCTCGCCCTTCTGCGGCATCACTTTGTCCTTAATTAATCCCGCCACAAAATGAATCAACGGGCTCTCAGCGCTTTTCCCGGGAATTATATCCGGTGCGAAATCATCTCCGCCTTTGAAAGTAGCCGCTTTTTGATCGAGCCGGAAATTATTCCGCTGCTTCTCCGGCCCATGGCAGTTGTAACAGTGCTTGGCAAAGAGGGGTTGAACGTCCTCGCTGAAATTAACTTTCTTATCCGCTGGCGCAGGCAAGCGACTCAGATCTACAGGTGCCGCGTCGGATACACGGCTAAGCAAAAGCAGGCTCCCTAAAAAGCATCGTGCGAAAACCCGGCTGGCTGCGGCGGACATCATGGCTATATTGATATTTATATCCGTCTGACGAGGTGCGAAGAAGAACTATTTTGCACAATTTCCTCGGTTTAGCTTTAGGAGGAGGGTCTTCACCTGAAACGTCACATGCGTAAGCCCCAAGACCTAGACCTCCGTAGCGCATCGCCTTCACAACTGTCATGCTTTCTGTGGAAGGAAAGGATGCTTTTATGGAAACACGATATATCCCCGAAGATCGAACAGAGACTCAGACTACCAGGCAGGAACTGGATTTATCGTGGACGGAATCCGAATGGTTCCAGACCTGGTTAAGGCTGGCCCGAGAAAAGCATCAAGACCAGACCGTGACCGATGGAAACTAAACTGAACCGCATCATGCGGACACACCGCAAACGATCAACGGTCACGATCCAGGTTTTTATTCATTCCCACAGTGCTGGAGCGCTTGGCGACTTTGCGGCTTGTCAGGACCTTTGAAATCGTGCCGGTCTTGAGGTATTTCGCCTTCACTTTGTCCAGGATCTCGTCACGACGATCATAGAGGCGCTTCTGCTTGCGTTGTTTAACCCGGCTGAGCGTGTAAGCCGTTAACAATGGCAGCGCGATCGTGGAGTCCGTGTAACAA
>JAQGOV010000549.1 GCA_028293425.1 Verrucomicrobiales bacterium | reverse complement strand
AGTTGACATTCAAGGCTTTTCCAGACCAGTAACGCGGGTTCTTTGGTGCAAAGCGGCTGAGCAAGTTGTCCCGCAGCCAAAGCAGCAGACAAATCACAGCACTCAGGATCGCAGCGCAGTTAATGATGAGTTCAGTTCGGTCCATGTTTAAGCATCCCATTTCAATACTGCGACAGGCCATGCCAATAAAACCATGTATGGCGAAACCGCCTAACTTTTGCAAGTCAGGACAAGTCTGATCACATGGCAAGTTTCCTCCAGATTGGCTGCACTGGCGCAATCTGCTTTCGTTCGCTGCACCTTTGGCTTAACAATTCACGGCGATGGGTTCAGAAACGCAAACAATCACGGTTCGAGTGCCTTGTTCCACTTCGAATCTCGGGTCGGGATTCGATACTTTGGGGTTGGCCCTTGCGCTTTATAACGACGTGCAGGTCAGCCGCATCCCCGCGTCTTGTGTGGTTCTCGACCAGGTTCCTGAGGGCACCGACCCGGCGCTGTTACTTGGTATGTTGAGTGAAGCTTCCCAAGCCTACTTTGAATGCACAAAGCAGGAGCCTTTTGGAGCGTCCGTGTCCCTGGCCAGCAGCATCCCATCCGGGCGAGGCCTCGGTGCAAGCGCCACGGCGCGGCTGGGGATAGTGGGAGCGTTGAACGCACTGGCGGGTTCGCCGCTAAACCGGGAGGAACTGCTCGACCTCGTCACTACTCTCGAGCATCACCCTGATAATGCTTCCCCCTGCCTCCTCGGCGGGTTCACCGTCTCCGGAATGGTGAATGGCCGAGTGCGTTGCTTATCATTCCCGGTTTCGGCAGATCTGAAATTTGTTACGCTGGTGCCCGATTTCCAAATCGCCACCAACGAAGCCCGCAAGCTCGTGCCTGGCACCTATTCCAAGGAGGACACTGTCCACAGCCTGAACCGCGCGTCGCTCATCTCAGCCGCCTTTTCTAGCGGCAATTACCAAGCGTTACGGGGAGTGTTTGATGATCGAGTGCATCAGCCCTACCGCGAAAAGCTAATTCCTCAGCTTTCACGGGTTATCCGAGCAGGCGAAGGTGCGGGTGCGATTGGCGGATGGCTGAGCGGCTCGGGTTCGGCAATCATGTGTATGACATTGGAAAACGTGGAGGCCATCTCGACAGCCATGCAGGCTGAGCTGCCAAAATCGCGCATGCTGATCTTGACGGCGGATAATCGCGGGATGGAGATTGTGGAACGATGAGCATGGAACAAACACTGCCACCCCTAACGCCAGGGACGCTTTACCTGGTGGCCACCCCCATTGGAAACCTGGAGGATATCACGCTTCGGGCCTTGCGCACGCTCAAGGAGTGCGATGTAGTGGCAGCCGAGGACACGCGTCACACGGGGCAACTGCTGAAGCATTTCAATCTTTCAAAACCGCTCCTGAGCTATTTCCAGTTTAACGAGGCAAGGCGCAGTGAAGAGATTATCGCGCGGCTCAAGCGAGGCGAAAAAGTGGCGCTGGTGACAGACGCGGGCAGCCCAGGGATCAGCGATCCAGGCGAGCGGGTGGTCAAGGCCGCCGTCGCTGCAGGCTTGCGCGTGGAATCGGTGCCGGGCCCGTCCGCGCTCGTGGCGGGTTTAACCGCCAGCGGCCTGCCAACGGACGAATTCCATTTTGTTGGTTTCCTGCCTCACAAATCCGGTCAGCGGATGAATGCGCTGAAAGCGCTGTTGCCAGTCCCGGGCACGCTGGTCTTTTATGAGTCGCCTTTTCGGATTGAAAAACTCCTGAAAGAGTTTAACGAGGTCTACCCGGACCGGCCCGTAGTGCTTGCGCGCGAGTTGACCAAGAAGTTCGAAGAATACCTGCGCGGCACCCCGGCCGAACTCCTGGCCGTGACCCAAAAACGGACGCTCAAAGGCGAGTTTGTTGTCATGGTCGGAGTGAGAGCTGACGAGCGAAAACCTGGCCCAACCATCAATCCTTAAGCTGCTTCCGGGCCTTGTAATGAGGGTCTTACCCGCGAAAATGGTTGGGGTAAAGACGGGCGGAAAAAATTCTTGTCATCAGGTATACTAGGCGGTTAACTCAAGGAAACCGAACAGCGCACTGCACAGGCAAAACAGGCATATCTTCAAACAGGCTGCGTTCTCTCGATCCTGAACTCAGCCCCTCGTTCAGGACCTGTGCTCTAGCCCTCCCTCGGCAACAACAGAAAAGTTATGTCAACCAAGTTATTCGTTGGTAATATAAATCACGAAGCATCAGAAAATGATCTGCAGAATCATTTCTCGGCTGCCGGGACTGTTCTCTCGGTCAACATCATCCAGGACCGCACGACCGGCCGCTCGCGCGGCTTCGGTTTTGTGGAAATGGCCAGTGCTGATGAAGCGCAGAAAGCGATCGAACAACTCCATGAAAAGGATTTCCAAGGCCGCGCCTTGACCGTCAATGAAGCGCGTCCTCGTGAGGAACGCCCGGGAGGCGGAGGCGGACGAGATCGCCGTGGAGGTGACGGTGGTGGCCGTGGAGGTTACCAGGGCTAGACCGATTGGCCCGCGATTAAATAAATTTTCCTGGATTCAGCAACCCTTCTGGATCCAAGGCATCTTTGACCTTGCGATGCAGGGCACGTGATTCAACACTGGTGGCCAATGGCCACCAGTTTTTCTTTGCCAGCCCAATGCCGTGCTCGCCCGTGAGCACCCCGCCGAGTTCCAAGACCTTCTTGAAAAGATCATCCAGCGCCGCGTCGCAGCGAGCCTGTGCTTTTGGCTGTTTGAAATCCACCATCACATTCACATGAATATTACCATCCCCTGCATGGCCGAAGCATGCCACGGGAAACCCGTGCTTTTTTTGCAACTCGCCAGCAAAACGAAACAGGTCCTTGAGACGCCCGCGGGGAACCACAATGTCCTCGTTTAACTTCGTCAAGCCGGTGTCGCGGAGAGCGTAGGAGAACTCGCGCCGGAGCTGCCAAATCTTCTCGCAGGCCTCCGCCCCAAAAGCGTATTGCACGAACAGCGGTTTCAGCTCCCGAAGGAGTTTCTCCAGCATTTTGATCTCGCCGCGCACCGAGCGCTCCTGGCCATCCAGTTCAACAATGATGTGAGCGTTGCAGCCGGAGAGCATCTTGCTGCCAGTGCGTTTTTGAGCGGCTGCCAGCGTAAAGGCATCGGCGATCTCCAGGGCGGAAGGAAGCAGTCCGGATTTGAAGATCACCTTCAGCGCCTGCGTCGCTGCATTCATCGTCGCAAATCCAACAGATAAGGCCGCGCGGAACGGAGGCAGTGGAAGAAGCTTCAGGGTGGCCTCAGTCACCACGCCCAACATGCCTTCAGAGCCAACAAAGAGACGGTGCAGATCAAAGCCGGTCTTATTTTTATGGGTGCGGCTCCCAAGACGAGTGATGGTGCCATCAGCCATCACCACCTCCAGACCGAGGACGTAATCGCGGGTCACACCGTATTTTAAGCAGCGCGGGCCACCAGCGTTCGTGGCAATGTTGCCGCCAAGCGAACAATCCGCCCGGCTGGCCGGATCCGGCGGGTAAAAAAGCCCACGTTTCTCCACCGCTTCCTGGAGTTTGGCGGTGATTACTCCCGGTTCGATCACCGCAACAAAGTCATCCTCAATGATCTCCTTGATCCGGTTCATTCGTTCCAGGCACAGGACGATTCCCCCGCTGGCGGGAACAGCCCCGCCCACATATCCAAACCCTGTGCCGCGAGGTGTAACCGGGATGTGATGTTTGCTAGCGAACTGCAGAACCTTGGAAACACTATCGACGGAGCGCGGCAGGGAAACGGCTTCTGGACGGCGGTGGGCAAACCATTTATCGCCCCCATACTTTTCACAAAAATCGGGTTCCAGCCGCAACTCGCCTTTCGGCAAACGCGTGCGTAACCTTCGGAGCAGCTTTTGAAAATTCATCAGTCGGATTATCTTCGCGAGCGGAACCGGCAGCGTTGACCGAGGTCAAAACCTCAGGCTGCCTGAGCCAGCTTCAAGTCTGCAAAGATAATGACTCCCGCGCCAGTTTGCAAAAGAGATGTGACACATGCCTCCACCTGCTGGCCAATCAGATGCTGGGCCTGGTTGACCACCACCATTGTGCCGTCGTTGAGATAAGCAAGCCCCTGCCCTTTGTCCCTGCCTTCGCGCACCAGCTTAAGGCTCAGAACGTCACCCGGAAGGGTTACAGGTTTCAGGAAAGTGGCCAATTCCGTAAGATTTACGTAAGGGACAGACTGCAGTTCCGCCACCTTGCCCAGGTTGTAGTCGGTGGTGTAGAGTTTCGCCCCGATCGTCCGAGCGAGAAGGATCAGTTTGGCGTCCACTTCTCTTTCCTCCGGAACATCAGCTTCATGAATTTTCACTTCAAGCCGTGGATTGTTCTGAAGACGCTGCAGCAACTCGAGCCCTCGCCGGCCCCGAGTGCGCCGCGAAGGATCGGCTGAATCGGCAATAGCCTGAAGCTCGTGCAAAACAAAACGCGGCACTACCACAATCCCTTCCACAAACCTGTGTTCCAGCAAATCGGCCACACGCCCATCAATCACAGCGCTGGTATCGAGCAGAACAAAATCATCCGTGGGTGTGTGCTGGGCCTTGAAGCGCACATAAGGAATAATCAGCGAAAAATCCTCCTTGTTGCTGCGCATGGCCATAATCATCCCTAAATAGCCAAAAGCCAGGAAAAGCCCAAGGCGGACCAGCCAGCGAGAATTTTCATCCGCATAGATGAAAAGTTGAGTGCGATCGATGAGCCAGGCGATGATCGTGCCCAGCAAAAGTCCAAAGGTGGCGGCGGAAAATGCGCGCAGGGAAAAGCCCTTGACCATGTGGTCAATCCCAATCAGCAGGCCCCCAAGTCCGAAACCAACAAATACTCCATATATTCCACCGTGGATAACTTCGGGCCGATACTGACTGACTGCGTACCCGGAGGCGATGCAGAGGAGCAGAAAAAAGATTCGTATGACCCAGAGTGACATAGCTACTGTGCTATTGGATTCTTGCCTGGATAAACAGGTCCTTTGTTGGAAGTGGGCGGTTTGGGTTGCTTCGGCTTATAAAGGATTCCGAAACGGGCAATATTGCTGCTGACCGTGTCCAGATGACTCACCGTGGACGTGAGTTGGTCCGCGAGCGCCTGATTTTTAATCAAAGCACCGGCAACCCCGCGCCCGGACTCGACATCTTTGGCCAACCGCTCCAAAACCATACTGGTCCTTTCAAGATTGTTGACCGCTTTGGTCAATTCCACCCCGTTCGTT
>JAQGOV010000545.1 GCA_028293425.1 Verrucomicrobiales bacterium | reverse complement strand
GCGCACGATTCGATTCCATTGCTCCTCGGTCAGATCAGCGGCAGCCTCTATCGGCAGTTCAATCCCTGCATTGTTGAATGCGAAATGAATGCGGCCGAAAGTTGCAATCGCCTGGTCGAGCGCTGCTTTTACTTCGTCAGCGCGCGATACATCGCAGCGCACGGCGACCGAACGCCCACCGAGTTTCTCAATCATTCGAGCTGTTTCAGAATTTTCGGCTTCTGATACATCCGCAACGACAACGCTGGCTCCCTCATCGGCAAACGCTAGGGCGGCGGCTCGCCCGATGCCGTTGGCCGCTCCCGTTACAAAAGCGACTTTATTGTTAAACTGTCCGGGCATGTTCGTTTCCTTTCTCGCTTGTCTATTTGACTAGATGCTCGGATTTTACGGGCCAAAGTTTTACGAGCACTTGGGGCCTAATCTCCCTTTCACTTTCGGTATTGGTCATCGCTCACTTTTTCCATCCAGTCCACGACTTTGCCGTCGAGTGCTTCTTGAATCGCGATGTGCGTCTTGGCGGTGGTCGGCGAAGCCCCATGCCAGTGCTTTAATCCGGGCGGAAACCAAACGACGTCACCGGGCCGGATTTCTTCTATCGACCCGCCTTCGCGCTGCACCCTGCCGACGCCCGAAGTGACAATCAGCGTTTGACCGAGCGGATGCGTGTGCCAGGCTGTGCGAGCGCCAGGTTCGAAGGTGACGCTCGCGCCCGCCGCCCGTGCCGGAGGATTTGCTTGGAACAATGGATCGATCCGCACCGTGCCTGTGAACCAATCGGCAGGTCCTTTGTTGGATGCTTGCGATCCGATTCTTGTGATTTGCATAGGAGAATTCCGATATTCAGTTGATTCGTGATCTATTTCGCCGGCTTACCGAACTACAGAGTAACGAAGCCAAAGTGCGTTTTTCTTCCGTTTGTCCACCGATTTGAGCTTCAGAGGAACCGCCGCTTTGCGTGATGGGTTCATGCCATCAAAAACCGCCGAAATGTCGTGGCGGCCATCGACGCCTGGTACCATCAGCAGGCTTACTTCGTCAACGAGCCCGGCTTCAAGGAATCCGCCATTGATATGACCGCCCCCTTCCAGCAACAGCGTGCGAATTCCAAAATGTTTCCCTAGTTGGTTCACGGCGTTCCGGAGATTAACCGACTCCTTCCCGGAGACCACGTAGGAAATTTTCCTATCCCGGAGCATTTCCAGGTAGTCTTTCGGGGCCCGCTCACTCACCACACAGATCAGGTGATCATCATCGAGATCGCCGCTGGCCCACAACAGCTTGCCCTTGGTATCAACGGACACGGCGTAACTCTTCGCTTTGCGGGCGACAAACACCGGTTGAGGTCCTGCCGGCTTTTTCGATTTGGAAACAAAGGGCTTCGGTTCGGCAAAATGCTGCTGCATGGTGGTCCGGCCACAAATCCAGGCGTCACCATTCAGTTTCTCCCCGATCGCCTCATATTCTCCCTCTGGCATTACATCTCGCAGAGATTCGCCATCGATTTTCCCGTCTACAGACGAAACCATGTGGCAGATGACTCGTGGTCTCGTGATCGTTTTTATCTTATTCATTTCTTGAAATCGTGGCTGCGGCATGGTTGTCTAAAATGTTTTTGCGGTTGACGAAATCGGCAAGATTCTGTGGTGTGTCCAAATCAATAACGGCTTCAGGGAGGTCGATCGACAACACACGTTTGGCGTGTCGTTCCAGAACCTGCTTCGCTCCGCCTTGTCCCTTCGTTTGCAAAAGCTCGTCGAAGTAACAGCGCAAGAAGAGAGCAGGGGTTCCGATCTGGCCTGAGTAGGCGGCGGCCACCAGTGCTGAACCACTCTGCAGGTGAGCTGTGGCTAGTTTTCGAAGCGATGTTCCAGTAACGTTCGGTTGGTCAGCCAGGAACAAAATCACACCTTCTATCTCGGGATGGATGGCCAGTAGCCTGTTCAGGCCCGCATGGATAGATGAGGAAATACCTATTTCCCAATCGTGATTCACGGTGGTTTCCAGGGCCAGGCCATTCAGTTCAGGAGCAATCTGCTCAGCATTCGCACCCAGGACCACCACAATGGGCCCGCACAATGAATCGAGGGCATGTTCAGCAGCGCGACGAATCAGTGAAGTGCCTTCGATTTTGAGGAGCTGTTTGGCGGTGCCCATGCGGGTGGACGCCCCGGCAGCCAAAATAACAATGCCGATGTTTCGCGCCCGCTTTGATCTGACTATTTCATTCATGGATCGCGAAAGCTTCGTCTCGCGGACCGTTGTTTATTGAGAATGGGTCAAGGCCATCTGCCGTTCCCGGATTGGCCTGGCGTTCTGTTTGTTGAGCACGGAAAGGATTTCGGCCATGATCGACAATGCAATTTCCTCGGGAGTTTTTGCACCGATGTCGAGTCCCACAGGGCCATGCAGTGTTTGCACGAATTCGTCCGGGGTCAAAACGCCCGATTCCTGCAAACCATCGAGCATTCGTTGCTGCCGGCGCTTTGGCCCTAGTGTTCCGACGTAAGGGAGCGAGCGATGGCTCAGCGCTGACAATGTCTCCTGGTCGCCTTCAAAATGATGATTCATCACAACTGCCACGGTGCGAGCGTCACACTGTGTTTGAGCCAAAGCTTCCTCCGGCGAGCAGAGCAACACAGCATCAGCTTCGTGAAACAAGCGGCGCGAGGAGTTGCGCTGACGAGGATCGACCACGGTTATATCGAATCCCACCTCTTTGCCCATCCGGATAAGCGGAATGACATCCAGCCATCCGCCAAAAATGATGAGATGCACAGGTGGCAGCAGGTGTTGAATGAAAACGGGCGAGTCGCCGCAGGCGCTGCTTAAGCATGTGTTATCCGGAACAATGGAATGTATGTTTAAGTCAGACGCTAATGTTTCGCTGCCGACCCACTTCCCTGCGGTTAAAAATGCGTGTTCGCTGGAACGGTGAGACTGTTCCGGATTCCCGACCAGTGTGGCGACCGCTCCCTGCTGTCGAGTTTTATGGCACCTCCGAATTGTGGAAACGAATAATTCTTTGAATTCCTTCGTTACCGGTTCGATGAAAACATCGAGGATCCCGTTGCACCCGAGGCCGGTCCCAAAGACGATGTCGTCATCTGAGGTTGAATCGTAGCGCACGATGCGAGGCTGACCAGATTGCAGGACGCAGCGGGCGTGATCCATGACGTCTGATTCGAGGCAGCCTCCACTGACCATCCCCCAGGAACCACCGTTTGGAGTCAAGAGCATGCGCGCTCCGGGCCTTCGATATGCTGAGCCTTCGACGTTGATCACAGTTGCAAGAGCGCTGGGTTCATCACCCATCTGCTCCAGGGCCATGCATATTTCCAATAATTCTTTCACAAGTTTATCTCCTGATTCGAAGGGTCCATTGTCGCAAACGCATCACGCCACCTCCGGAAGTCGATCGATGAGCTTGTCGAGCGTGATGGGATAATCGCGCACGCGCACACCGGTCGCGTTGTAAATGGCGTTTGCAATGGCCGCGGCCACACCGCAGATGCCAAGTTCAGCAACGCCCTTGGCCTTCATCGGCGAAGAATAGGGGTCGGTCTCGTCGAGAAAGCTCACATCTTGGTGAGGAACATCGGCGTGGACCGGCACTTCATACGTGGCGAGGTCGTGGTTGACGAAGTAGCCAATGCGCTTATCGACGGCGAGCTCTTCCATGAGCGCCGCGCCTAAGCCCATAGTCATTGCGCCGATCACCTGACTGCGCGCGGTCTTCGGGTTGAGAATACGGCCGCAGGCGCAAACGGCGAGCATGCGCCGCACGCGGGTCACGCCCGTGAACGAATCGACGCCGACTTCGACGAAATGTGCGCCGAACGTGGATTGATGGAATTCCTTATCGAGAGTCCCGTATTCGATAAAATCCTCCGCTGCTAAGCCCTGATCCCCAGCCGCCTCGGCAAGCGACACGCTGCGATTACCCACCCGCACTTGCCCGTCGGTGAAGACCGCGTCGCCCGCATTGAATCCAGCCTTCTGCGCAATCACCTCGCGCAGCTTCATGCACGCAGCATAGACACCCGCCGTGGAGTTGTTGCCGCCCCATTGACCACCCGAGCCACAGGAGACGGGAAAGCTGGAATCACCTAAACGCACCACGACTTTGTCCAGTGGCACACCCATCATTTCGGCGGCGGTTTGGGCGATGATGGTGTAGCTGCCGGTGCCGATGTCCGTCATGTCGGTCTCCACCGTCACAACACCTTGGCGGTCGACGCGCACTCGCGCCGCGGACTTCGTGAGCAAGTTGTCCCGAAATGCCGAGGCCACTCCAATCCCGACGAGCCATCGTCCGTCGCGTGTCTGGCCGGGCTTCGGATTGCGCTTGTCCCACCCGAAGCGTTTCGCGCCCTCCCGCAAACACTCGACGAGCTGCCGCTTTGAAAACGGCGGATGAGGAATCGACTTTCCCTCTTCGGGCTTTTTCGATTGAGGATCCGAAGACTGGGGCTTGGCCGGATTATCGGGAACGACCTGGGTGTCGTTAAGAATGCGAAATTCGATCGGATCGAGGCCAAGCTTCTCAGCCATTTCATCCATCGCGATTTCCAACGTGGCGCAGCCGGGGGCTTCGCCGGGTGCCCGCATCGCGTTTGCCTCTCCCAGGTAGAGCACGGCGAGTCGATGTGCCGTCATGCGGTCTGCCCCCGCATAGAGTGAACGCGTTTGCATCGCTGCGGTCTCTGGCTTCCCATCGGGTTGGTCGCCCGACCAGCTTTCGTGCGCGATGGCGGTGATTTTTCCGTCCTGCGTCGCGCCGATGCGAATGCGCTGGATGGTCGCCGCCCGGTGGGTCGTGTTATTAGGCATCAAGGCGCGCTGCAACGCCACCTTCACCGGTCGGCGGGCGGCCCGCGCGCCGAGCGCAGCCATCAGGGCATCAGCCCGCAGGAAGAGTTTCCCCCCAAAGCCTCCACCGATAAACGGCGATAGGACGCGCACTTTTTCCTTCGGGATGCCAAGCGTCTGCGCCAGGTCGCCCACTGCCCACGCGACCATTTGGTTTGAGGTCCAAACCGTGAGCTCATCCTCTTTCCACGCGGCCACGGTCGCATGCGGTTCCATCATGCAATGAGATTCGTAGGCCGTACTGTAAGTGGCATCGAACCGCACGGGCGCGGCAGCGAACCCCTTTTCAAAGTCACCCACCTTCGAGTCCGACGTGCCGCCGCCAGCCAGTTTTTCCGCGAGTTTGGCATTGTCCTTCTCCGATTCCAGATCGAAAGCGCCTTTGGTGCGCTCATATTTGACGCGCACAAGATGAGCCCCGGCTCGTGCTTGCTCGAAGGTTTCGGCGATAACCACAGCCACAGCTTGGTGGTAATGCCGGATCTCCGGACCGCCGAGCAGCGGCGCCGTGTTGAAATTTCCTTTGCCGAGCTTGCCAGCATTTTCGGCGGTAACGATGGCAACCACGCCCGGCGCCGCTTTCGCGCGAGAAAGATCCATCGACACAATGCGGCCCTTTGAGATCGCCGAACCCACGATGTAGCCATAGGCCTGGTTCGGCGCCACGTCGTGACGTTCGTAGGCGTAAGGGGCAGTGCCAGTTGTCTTCAACCGGCCGTCCACGCGATCAACGGGCTGGCCAACAACCTTCAGTTGGTCAATCGGATTCTTCGTGGCGGGCTTGTCGAATTTCATGCTTATGCTCCTTTCGCTTCCGCCAAAACCGCGGCGAGGGCTCGCTCCACCAATTTTATCTTGTATGCGTTTTCACGCGTCGGCTTCGCGTCCGCCAGCAAACGCGCTGCGACGGCTTTCGCTCCGTGCGGCAGTTCCGCCTCTGCCGCTTCGACGCGCCACGGTTTGTGCGCCACACCGCCCAACGCCACCCGCCCGGTGCCGTCGCGTTGCACAATCGCGGCCACCGACACCAGCGCGAACGCAAACGAGGCGCGATCGCGCACCTTGAAATAAATCTGCGCGCCACCGATGGGCTTGGGCAACGTCACGGCCGTAATCAATTCACCCGACGTTAGAACCGTATCGATGTGTGGCTTATCACCAGGGAGCCGATGAAACTCTGCGATGGGGATTTTCCGTGTGGACCCGTCCGGTCGGATGGTTTCCACCGTCGCATCAAGCACGCGCATCGCGACGGCCATGTCGCTTGGATGTGTGGCAATGCACGCATCGCTGACGCCCACGACCGCATGTTGCCGACTAAATCCACCAATCGCGCCACAGCCTGTGCCGGGCTCGCGTTTGTTGCAGGGTTGGTTTGTGTCGTAGAAATAGGGGCACCGCGTCCGCTGCAACAGATTGCCGGCGGTGGTGGCCATATTGCGCAGCTGGCCGGTGGCGCCGGCCACGAGTGCACGCGAAAGTACGCCATAGTCGTGCCGCACCCGCTCATCCGCAGCCAGCTCCGTGTTGCGAACCAACGCCCCGATGCGCAGCCCGCCTTCCGGTGTTGCCTCAATTTTGTTGAGACCAAGTCCATTGACATCGATGAGATGCGCCGGTGTTTCGATCTCCAGTTTCATGAGATCGAGCAAATTCGTTCCACCCGCGATGAATCTCGCGCCCGGCTTGCGTGCTGCGGCAGCCGCAGCCTCGGCCGGCGTTCGCGCCCGTTCATAAGTGAAAGCTCTCATGCGTTCCTCCCCGCGACCTCAGTGATCGCTTCGACGATGTTGGAATAGGCGCTGCAACGGCAAATGTTGCCGCTCATGCGTTCGCGCAGCTCGGCGGGCGTCAATTGCGCTCGCGCCATGAGATCGGCAGTCGCATGACTCGGAATCCCCGCTTGGATTTCACGCAACACCGCCACGGCCGAACAAATCTGCCCCGGGGTGCAATAGCCGCATTGGTAGCCATCATGTTTTATGAACGCCGATTGCATCGGATGCAGCTTGTCCGGTGTGCCGAGCCCCTCAATGGTCGTGATGTCATCTCCCTGGTGCATCACCGCCAACGTGAGGCACGAATTAATCCTTCGCCCGCCCGCAAGAACGGTGCACGCGCCACATTGCCCTTGGTCGCAACCTTTCTTGGAGCCCGTGAGATGCAGATGCTCGCGAAGCGCATCCAGCAGCGTCGTTCGAGTATCAAGTTCGAGTTCGTGGACCTTGCCGTTCACAGTAAAGGAAACTTTGGCCACGGATGGCTGCTGTGGCTTCGCCTCAACCGCAGGGGTTTGTCCCGAGACGATGCCCGGCAACACGGTCAGCGCGGCCGCCGCCGTGCCACTGATCAAAAACTCGCGCCGAGTAATGTGGGTAGCTCCCTCTGAAATCGGGCAGTCGTCACTGCCTCCCCGTGAGAGTTCGGAATCTTCGCAATGATGCATGTGATCTCCTTGGCCAGAGCGGTCCCACCAGGATTGGCACCGAGCGTGATCGGGCACCGGCGAGTTCATGGTTTTGGAGCTATTTACACTTAAGATTACCTTTCAAATCCATCGCCCGATCCGTGCGCCGACGTCATGGCCCCACATCCTAAAGCTGGCGATGGACCCGCACAAAAGAGGAGTTCTGCCTATCCGAATTGCGTTTAAACCTTACGCAGGTCCCAACCCTCCCTCCTCAGACTTCCTCTTTAGTCCCATTGTCTCGGCCCGCTTCCAGAGGGAATATGCTCTTGAATGAATTGGCACATTGCCGTTCCGATCGAACCATGGATTAAGCCTGGCAAGTAGAAGCAATTCTACTCCACGGCTCAACCGGCACGATGGCTCGGTGAATGAATTATAAAGCGACAAGCACAACAATTAGCCAATGAAACCTATGAATAGCACGGAAACATTAAAACAGAACCTCGCCGGAACTATCCTCCTGCCGGGCAACCCCGGCTACGACGAAGCCCGCTCGATTTGGAACGGCATGATTGACCGCAGACCTGCGATCATTGTGCGTTGTCGAACCGAGGCCGATGTGGCCCGCGCCGTCGAGTATGCCCGGGATAATCACCTCCTCGTCTCCATTCGCGGCGGCGGCCACAATATCGCCGGCCATGCGGTCTGCGACGGCGGTTTGATGATTGACCTTTCCACCATGAAGGAAGTCAGGGTTGATGCCTCCGCCAGCCGGGTTCGCGTTCAGCCCGGAGCAACCTTGTTCGATGTGGACCGCGCGACTCAGGCGCACGGCCTCGCCACTCCGACCGGAATTAATTCCACGACCGGAATCGCCGGGCTCGCCCTCGGCGGTGGATTTGGGTGGCTGAGCCGCAAAGTCGGACTCACTTCCGATAACCTCGTCTCCGCCCGGATGGTCACCGCGGAGGCCGAATGCATACAGGCCAGCGCGACCTCGCATCCGGATTTATACTGGGCCTTGCGGGGTGGCGGTGGAAACTTTGGCGTGGTCACCGAGTTTGAGTTCGCGCTCCATCCCATCGGGCCGGAGGTTTTCAGCGGACTGGTCGTGTTCCCCCGATCGGAAGCCGCCACTGTTTTGAGAAAATATCGAAACTTCGCTGCGGCTGCGCCAGATGAATTGAGTGTGTGGGTACTCATGCGTCAGGCCCCGCCCCTGCCGTTTCTTCCTCGGGAGGTTCACGGAGAGAACGTCCTGGTGCTCGCTCTCTGTTATCTTGGTTCGGAGGAAAGCGGCCGCAAACTCATCGCTCCGCTCGCGGATTTCGGGAAGGTTCTCGGCCAGCACGTTGGCATGCAGCCGTTCACGGCCTGGCAGCAGGCCTTCGATCCATTACTCACGCCCGGCGCGCGCAATTATTGGAAATCGCATAATTTTCGCGAACTGAAGGATGGGTTGCTGGACACGCTCGTGGAGCTCGCTGGGCAATTGCCCTCGCCGCAATGCGAGATCTTCATTGGTCAACTCGGGGGGCAGGTAGCGCGGCTGGCTGCGGACGCGACCGCATTTGGCAACCGCGACGCCACTTTCGTGATGAACGTCCATGGCCGCTGGAATTCGCCCGCCGAGGACAAGGCCGACATTGCCTGGGCGCGCGAGGTTTATCGGCGCACCCTCCCTTTCGCAACTGGCGGAGCCTACTCGAACTTTCTCACCGCCGAAGAAACCGAACGGGTGAAGTCGGCCTTCGGCGCCAACTACGCGCGCCTCGCCAAGGTCAAAGCAAGTTACGACCCGGGAAATTTCTTCCGGATGAATCAAAACATTTTGCCGGAAGGAACATACACCACAGGCCAGGGCAAATCCTCTAATCTCGCATCGGAAATTGCGGAGAGAAACGTCCGGTAAGCCGGTCATTGGTAAATAACTGTTATATGAACAACTTCATTACTGTCATTACCCGCTTCCAACTGCCAGTGGGTGCTACGGCCGATCAGATTCGCGCTGCGTTCGACGAGGCCGCGCCAAACTTCCGCGATGTGCCCGGTTTAGTCCGAAAACAATTCCTGCATTCGAAGGACTGCCGGACCGCTGGCGGAGTCTACCTGTGGAACGATGAACGTGCTGCCCGTGCGTTCATGAACGAGCGCGTCGCGCCCATGATTCGCGAGAAGTTTCACGTCGATCCTGCCATCGAATTCTACGATTCGCCTGTGATCGTGGAGAATTGAATTCAAACACGCTCCCCGCCAGCAAGCCCAGCCAAAACGGCGCGATCCTGATTCACGTCGGTCGTGAGTCGGGCGGCTGGGCAGGCGTGGGAGGCAAAACCCGATTCCAAATTTATGGCTGCCAATTCGACTTCATTCACCAAGGCGCCCGAACCGCCCTATTATGCGGTCATTTTCTCGTCGCAACGCGCGGATGAAGACCGTGGTTACGCGCAGCTCGCCGACCGTATGTTCCAGCTTGCTGCCGCGCAACCCGGGTTTCTTGAGGTTGAGAGCGCGCGAAACGCGGATGGCTTCGGCATCACCGTTTCATATTGGTCGAATGAGCAGGCCATAACCGCATGGGAGGCTCACGTGGAACATAAATCCGCCCAGGAGCTTGGGCAACGGGTGTGGTATGACAATTATCAAGTCAGGGTCGCGAAGGTGGAAAGAGCGTATGGTAAAACGCATGTGACCTAGCTGCGAACGCGGCCTCGTCTATTCCTCACGCAAACTCCAATCAAGACACCATTATGCTCGAACTAAGACCCACCTGCGAGAACTGTAACGCGGCGCTTCCGTCCGATTCCACTCACGCGATGATCTGCACCTTCGAATGCACTTTCTGCCGTTCCTGCGTCGAGAATGTCCTGGCCAATGTCTGTCCGAATTGCGGCGGCGGCTTTTGCTCTCGGCCTACTCGCCCGAAACACAACTGGAATGGTGGAAACTCTCTCGGCGCGTTTCCTGCCAGCACGGCCGTTAGACATCGTCCCCTGGATCCGCGCTTGCACCAACAATCTGCCAAAGCCATCAGATCGATCCCACCGGAACTGCGATAGCCGAAATGCCCTTGGGATTTGGAAGGATGCGGCGGTCCATCAGAAGAGCCTGTTTTATGATTTGAGGGTTCGACCGCAAGAGTTCATGAAACTGTGACTCTTTATCCGGGAACCTCGCCGCCCCCTCAATGCTCGTATCGTCTGTGCATTACGGAAGCCAAAATAAATGAAGTTCAAAAATTTTATATTGCGGGTCTTGCCAATCGTAGCGCTTTTGCTCTTCTGGTCCGCTGGTCCGGCTTGCGGATTGGAACCGCAAACACTCGTAAACTTCCAGGTTGGGCCGGGAACCGTCACCGGCAATTTGGTGGAGGGTCCCGACGGAAATTTCTACGGCACAACCACTCACGGAGGGCCATTGGGCTCCGGCTCCATCTTTCGTGTCACACCCTCAGGCATTCTGACGACTCTGATCGCGGACCAGGCAAATCCCGCCGCGGGTCTGGTGGTTGGGAACGATGGCTTGCTTTACGGCATGACCGGAGCCGGCGGTTCATTCGGATGGGGAACATTTTTCAGGATGACGACCGGCGCCGGGCCGACCAATTTTGCGGTGCTCGACGGTACGAACGGCGGGAACCCGCAATTCGGTTTGGTGCTCGGCGGTGATGGAAACTTCTATGGCACCTCAGCAGAAGGCGGCACCAATTCTTTCGGTGCAGTTTTCCGGGTTACCCCCGGCGGGATAGTTACGGGGCTGGCCTCATTCGCTTTCGACACAAACGGTGCAATGCCAACCGCTAGTCTGACGCTCGGACCGGACGGCGAGTTGTACGGTATCACATCGGCTGGCGGAACCATTGGCGGGGGCACAATTTTCAAAATCACCACGCAAGGTGTGTTGACCACGCTCCATTCATTTCAAAACACCGAAGGCTTCGTTCATCCGGCGGCGTTGACCGCCGGCCCGGATGGTAAACTTTATGGGATCTCCCACGATGGCGGCAGTGCTGACCGCGGTTCGGTATTCAGGATCACCACCAATGGCGTTTATGCCACGATTGCTTCGTTCGTCGGCACCAACGGCGCCGGTCCCATGTCACAATTGACGGTGGGCGCGGATGGGCAACTCTACGGCACTACGCAATTGGGTGGCGCGGCGAATCTGGGAACCGTCTTCAAAGTCACCACCAACGGAGTCCTGACCACGCTCGCATCCTTCACCAATAGCGCTAATGCCCAGCCGGTTTCCGGCCTGCTCCGGGCCAGCGACGGAAATTTCTACGGTTGCACTCAAGGCGCGGTCTTCAAAGTCTCGCCGGCCGGCGTGATCACGACTTTGGCCTCGCTGATGCCGCTCGACGGCCTCAACCCGCAGGCGGGATTGACCCCCGGGCCGGACGGGAATTTCTATGGCACGACCCGCGCCGGGGGCAGCAACAATTTCGGCACCATTTTTCGACTCACCTCCGCAGGAGCCTTCACCCGGATGTTTGCATTCAACCTTACTAACGGTGCATTTCCTCAATCGACGATGACTCTCGGCAAGGACGGGAATTTCTACGGCACCACCGCCTCTGGTGGCGGCGGAAACTCCGCGGGAACCGTCTTTCGATTTTCCACCAACGGCACATTGACTACCCTTGCCACTTTCGACAGTACCAACACTGGCTTCAGCCCGGATGGCCCATTGTTGATCGACACCAACGGCAATCTTTTCGGGACCACTCCGATATCGGGCCCCGGCTTCCGTGGCACGGTCTTTCGTATCAACACTAACGGCGTCCTGACGAACCTAATCAGCTTCAGTGGCCCGAACGGTGCCACCCCCAGGGGCGGCCTGGTGATGGGGGACGATGGCAATTTTTATGGGACGACGGCCAGCGGTGGGGCCAATGATCAGGGAACAGTTTTCCGCCTGACGCCCGCCGGCGCATTGACCACGTTGATC
>JAQGOV010000671.1 GCA_028293425.1 Verrucomicrobiales bacterium | reverse complement strand
CAGCCGGTTGGTCACGGCCGTCGCGAGATTGGTGAGTGTGCTGCCCTGCTGGTTGCCGGCGCTCGCCGAATCAAAGAGTGAAAATTGGAAATCATAGTTGCCGCTCGTTGACGTGCCCGGAACGTTTAACCGGCCTTGGAAGGTGAAGGGCGTGGCGGACACGATCAGCGCGGTGAATAGCAGCAAAACCAGGGTCAATCGCTGACATAATGCCCGGACGGCCGGTTGCTGGCGGGCAAAAGAAGTTTTTTTCATAAGGCTGTGGCTTGGGTGCAGGGGCGGAACTGGCAGGTGGGGGCGACCCCATGATTTCCCGCCAGAGAGTTTTACTTGTTTAGGATTATTGAACGACCTCGTTAATTATCCCTTGCATCGGCGGGTACGGCTGAAACTGAAGAAATCATTTTGCGAATTGCCAATCTTTTATTGTCATCATGATTGTTCATCATGTGTAACCTGGAACTCTCGCCTCCAATTTCCAGCCGCTCATAACCGTTACCCTCATTGGAAATTCTCCTTTGTCTCGGGAAGTTGCCATTTTACACCCCTTGGTACACTCATGAACCCATCGAAGAATCTAAAGAATGAAGTCAAAGATGACGGCAGGTTTGTGCTGGGCGATGCTGCCGGTCACCGAGATCCAGGCCGAGGGTGAAACCGCTGACAACAGCAGCGGGCGTGGAGTTGGAAACAACAGAGGCAGTAGTGTTTTTAGTTTTCATAAGGCAGTCAAGTTACACCCAGCGCAACCATTGCGCCGGATGCCTGCCTTCTCATCTAATCTGGTTAGGCCACGTTTCTAGGTCTGTGCTCATATTCTTTACGCTCTTCAACAGGAATAATGTGCGGCAAACTCTTGCGTTTGGAAGCTCCAAACTCTGCGAAGTTTGCTCGCCCCTCACGCAAGGTGATACCAAAATTTGAGCCAGAAGGCTTGTCTAACCGATTAATGTCCTGCCCGTCGTCTTCCCAGAAACACACAGGACAGATAATATATTTTCCGCGCTCTGGAAGGCTAATGTAATCGCAGCACGGACACTGGTGCCGTGGCGTCGGATCAGCCGGCACATACCAAGTTGGGGTTCATTTGGTCATATCGCGGTAAAGTGGCCTAACGTCCAAAGCTGAGCCACGCCAGCGTGACGTGAACCGCGACAGCGGAACTGCGATGGCCAACGGCGGTTGGCTCCGGCGACGTCCATGAGAAGGCCGTCATGTCAAAAAATATCAGCACATTGTTTTTGGTTGGAAGGAGCAATGTTGGCAAGGCGGGAGTGGATCTCGCTTCCATACGAACTCGCTCGCCAGAGCGGTTCACGATTGGATCCGATGTCCTTGCGGGCGGAGTGTGACCATCTGGTTAGCGGGCTCGCCTTGCGGCGGCTCTGTCGCCGGAACGTCATCACTCCAAGATTAGCGTCCATTCCATTTTTTTATTAAAAGCCTTTTTGTTTTTGTTTGATTCAGCCCAGCGTCACCACCAGGGGCAACGTTCAGCACATTGTTTTCCTGCGCAAATTCAATCAGCGATTTGCCCAGACGCTGCCTTCTCATTCAATCTGGTTAGGCGTATCTACCATATCTTAAATCTACCCTTCCTAAAAAACTCAATCATCTGTCCGATATACACCGCGTCGTCAGTCTCGACTCGAACCTGACACGGTCTGCCAGTTGCTTGGCTCAATGCTTCTGACTCGGCTTTCGCAGCGATGGTGAGCCGCTCAACACGGCGAGGATCATCCAATGCCGCCTGCAACGCTGCGGCCAAAGCTTCCGCATCCACTTCTGAAACACACTGACCATCGCTGCTGTCGTAAGTCTTCGGCCAACTGTCAGAATCCGGTATCCCGTCTGGCGGCAGCGTGCCGGCAGCCTGCCAACCATACTCGCCAGCCAAGCTGAGATAATATTCCCAACCGGCACTAGAAAACTTGAACCGCTCGCCTCTCTCGCTGTGTAAATCGAAGGACATGCGCCGATACGCCTAACGACCAAAAGCTGAGCCACGCCGCCGGTGACTCCCGCCAATCCAAAACCCGCAGCGCAAACTGACCGGCGTAATCGGCGTTGGCTCCAGTGCTGTGTTAGGCCACTCGTGAACCAGTATCATAACGATGGCGAAGCCATAATGTCTGAAAAAGTCCCACCAAACTTGATGATGCCCAATATAGTCCCAAACCTCCGGCCAACTTCCAGACAATGAAAAATGTGACAACCACCTGAATGACTATCAAAGTGCTTTTCATCTGTCCTGAAGTGGATGGCATCAAATAGGCAGCAAAGCCCGTCAATGTCAGAATCAAGAGCGTCAGGTAGAAATCCGGTGAAACCAAACTTCTAATCCATAGAAATGCGCTATTTGCACTCAGCGAACTTTTGATCGAACTATAAAGAATCCAAAAAATCGGGAGCTGAATAAAACTGCCGACCAAAGTCAGCAAATCGAACGGGCTACAATCATGCTTTTTGTATAGCTTGCTCATCTCTCCAAAAAGATGTTCGGGCTTCTTCTCAAATTGCTTCTTCAACTGCTCAATTTCGGGCTGAAGTGCCCGCATAATTTCTTGGTTCCGGCGCGCTCGCCGAGCGAGTCGGATAGTGAGCGGCAAAAGGGCGATGCGGATGCCCAGCGAGAGGGTGATAATAGCCCAGCCAAGGCTGCCGCCAAAACCATGCGTAAGGCTTGCAAGCAATCCAATAATCATGTCATTCATAAAAATGTAATCTTCTCGCTATGGTGTTGTGTTTTTGTTGTGTGGTCAAGTGGCCTAACGACCAAAGCTGAGCCACCGCCGAGTCGCGACGTGAACCGCGATAGCGGAACGGAAAGCGCCAACGGCGGTTGGCTCCGGCGACTGGTTAGGCTCCATCAGTGAAAACATGACTTTTCGTCCAGATTAACAAACAACTCTCCAACTTTGTCGGGATACGTCTTGGCGAACTCTGCCCACCACACACCGGGGCGCAATAAA
>JAQGOV010000502.1 GCA_028293425.1 Verrucomicrobiales bacterium | reverse complement strand
TGCGATTGCAGGCGATGTCGGCCAGTTCCTGGTACATAAGGAGGGCAGGATAGGTGTTGCCTTTGCAGACCAGGCAGGTGTCCAGCCACTTTTTGGTGATGGTCTTGAGCTGGCCGAACAAGTGGAGGCGAGGTTCCTCGCCTGGGTAGCGCCACTTTGTATAGAGCAGGCGATGCGTGAGGTTAAAAAGCAAGGTGGCTGGGCGTAGCGACTCAAGGTGTTCGAGGCTCATGTTTACGCTTTCTCCGATTATGCCCGAATTTTGGGTAACGGAAGGACCGACGAGGTCGGGCGTGAGTTCCAGAATGGAGTCGGCATTGAATACGGCCTTGAGACGCTCCTCGGGTAGTTCCACGCGGTAGCCTTCCACGCGGGGGAAGCGGATCTCCAGACCATCGCGGTCGGGCCGAACGGCTTTGACCTGGATTGTTTCTCTTGGCGGCTGCGGCGGGGCGATAACAGGTTTGGCGGTGAAATCAAACGGGATGCCAAAGATGTCGGCATATTCCACGTTGAAAAGGTTTTCCTCGTTGAGATCGTAGGACTGGCGGCGCAGGGCGCGTCCGATGACCTGCTCGCACAGGAGCTGGGTGCCGAAGGCGCGGATGCCAAGAACGTGGGTGACTGTGTTGGCGTCCCACCCTTCCGTGAGCATGGAGACGGAGACGACACAACGGATGGAGCCGCCGAGCTGGCCGAATTTGCCCACGGTGTTCATGACCTCGCGCAGTAATTCCTGATCGGTGATGCTCTCGGCCTGGCGCTGGTCGCCGGTGCGTTCGGTCATCTCACGGCGGAAGCGTTCGATTTCATCTGACGCCATGCCGCGAAAGTTGTCATCCAGGGCATCGCCTGCTTCGAGTTGCTCGCTGTCGATCAGGAGGGTGTTTGGGCGCGGAAGGGGTTGGCTAGTCGCGGCGTCGAAATTCCTGAAGAGGGCCAAGCGACCATTTTCCAGCGTTGTTGTGCCGTCCACGTTTTTGCGGTGGAAGCCAGAGATGAAGTCGTAAACGAGTTTTGAAATGGCGGTGTTTTGGCAGACGATGATAAAGCAGGGCGGTACTGAGATGCCGCTTTCCTTCCAGAGGTGGAAAGTTTTCTCGTAGTGACCATACAGAGCCTGGAGAGCCGTCTGGAGGCGGGTCGGAAGCTGGAGTGGGTCGAGATCGTCCGAGCTTCCCCTGCCCTTTTTGGGCATGTCCTTGCGGATGTGTTCCCACAAGTTGCGGAAAACGGGCATTTCGTCGCCGGGAATGTTTTCGGCCACAGGGACGCGTGGGAGTTTGACGATGCCACACTCGATCGCGTCCATAAGGGAAAAGTCGCTCATTGTCCAAGGGAACAAGGTGCCCTCAGCGTAACCGGAGCCCTGGAGGAAGAAAGGGGTGGCTGACAAATCAAAGATGTGGGCAATGCCGAGTTTGCGTTTCACGGCTTCGAGCCCCGAAATCCAAAGACGAGCGGCCTCGTTGTTCTTTTCAGCTTCCTTTCGCTCATCGCCTTTTAGTGCCTCGTCGTCCACCTCGTTTGGCTTCTCCCGGTAGCAATGGTGCGCCTCGTCATTGAGGACAATGACATTTTTCATGCCCATGAGGTCTGGCATGACGCGCTGAAGCATTTGCCCCTCGGTCTCCTGGGTGTTGAGTTCCGGCCCGCGACCCTGGAGCAAGGAGCGGCCGCCGGCGGAGAGTTCGATGCGTTCGCGCAGCTTGAAGGCGTGGAAATTGGTGATGACAATTTTGGCCTTGCTTACTTCATCCAGCATGTCGCTGGGGACGAGCTGGCGGCTGGCGTAGTAGCTGTCGGGGTCGTTTGGTTGGAGGACGCGCAGGCGATCCTTGATGGTGAGCCCGGGAGCAACGACGAGAAAACCCTTTGTGAAGTTTTTGCTGCCAGGGCGACGCGAGGCGTTGATGGTCTGCCAAGCGATGAGCATGGCCATTACGGTGGTCTTGCCTGCGCCGGTGGCAAGTTTCAACGCAAGGCGGAGCAGCTCCGGGTTAGCGTCTTTATTCGCCGCGACGAGATGATCGAGGAGGCGCTTGCCGGTTTTGGACTGGGGCGCAACCTCGGTGAGCCAGATGGCAGTTTCCACTGCTTCGATCTGGCAAAAGAACGGTCGGACATCGGGAAATTTATGGTGTCGCCAATGGTGGAGAAGCCGAGCTGTCTCGGGCGTGACCTGCCATTGGTTCTGGTTCGGCAAAGCGCGCCATTGGTCAACGCTTTGCCGCACCTCGTTAATGATCGAGGTGGGGTCGTATTGTTGTTCTTTGGTTGAGAGGCCTTTTCCTTCGTCGAAGACGAGGGTTTCCTGGTTGGCGCTTTTCTGCCGCTTCTTCGGCTTGGGGATCGGGGTGATGAACTCGGCCCGGCGTCGGCGCTCGATGATTTTCTGGGTGGGCTGGCCGTCCGCGTCGAGCTCCCAATGACGCCGCGGGCAGTCGTAGGGCGAGTTCAGGATTGGGTGCTCGAAAAAAGGGTTGGACATGCGTCAACGGCCTTTTGGAGGATGGAGAATGAGTGGCTGCGCGGGCTCGCAGGCAGGAAACGGCGTTGTTGATGCTCCAGTCACGGGTGGGTGAAGAGTAGGGGGCTGTGGGAGTTTCGGGCAATTCAAAAAGGGGTGCATGCGGCAGAGCTCCGAAAGCGCAATGCGCGGTTGAAGCGGCCACGGTGGGGCCCTCGCCTGCCCCCATGGTGGGTTTTATCAAAACAAGCCCGAGACAAATTATTCCAAAGATGCTTGACTTTATTCCTGCAACTGCCGTTATTATTCCAATATGACCGCATCCAATGCGCTAACCATCAGAACTTATCTCTTCGATATCGCGAAGATTGTAGAAGGGGCCCTCAATGCGGATTACGAAAAGGTGTCTGCTTATTCGAAGCAACTATGTGAGAGGCTCGAGGCGGATGGTGAGAAGGAGGGAGCAAAGCGGATCAAACAACTGCTGGGGAATGGCAAGATGACGAAGCTCGGCTTTGCGCGTGCCGGCTCGCATGGAAGCCATAATGTGCCTGTGGATGCAGAATCCCGAATGACAATGGCCGATGAGGAGCGTCTCGCACCTGGAGATGTCGACATCTTCTTGCCAGAGGATACGGAACGGTCAGTTAAGCAGTTTCTCTCCTTCTTCCGTGCAGCGGATCGCCTGGTAGCCCATGGAGTGGGGGTGGCTCCATCTATGCTGATGTTTGGGCCTCCAGGCTGTGGGAAAACGCAGTTGGCTCGGTTCATAGCCGCGGAATTGGGCTTGCCTCTAATCACGGCGCGAACCGATGGACTCATCTCCTCCTATCTCGGAAGCACTGCAAAAAATCTTCGAGCCCTTTTTGAGCACGCGGCTTCGCGGCCGTGCGTTCTATTTTTGGACGAGTTTGATGCACTGGCGAAAATGCGCGACGACGCGCGTGAAATGGGAGAGCTGAAGCGCGTTGTAATAAGCCTGCTGCAAAACATTGATGCACTGGGGAAGGATCATGTGCTTCTTGCTGCTACGAATCATGATCACCTTCTGGACAAGGCGATTTGGCGGCGCTTTAGCTACCGCATTCGCCTTTCAGAGCCTGATCGCGGAGCAAGGCGCAGAATGTTGGAAAAGTTTTTCGGTGGCTTCGCGAGCGAAGACATAATTGCTCTTGTGTCTGCTGTCACCGAGGGTTTGAGTGGTGCGCAGTTGCGGCAAACTTGCGAGGAGTGCGTGCGTTCAGCAATCCTGGCCGACGAGAAGGAGTTGCGTTCTCCCGAGACTATCCAGGCGTTTCTCGTTGCGAACCCCAAGGCAGCCATTTCCGCAACTCCATCCCGCGAAGCCCAGATAAGGTTAATTCGGGACCTGGTTCCCAAGGAATTTACGCAGGAGCAACTGGCTGACATTTTTAATGTATCCCAGTCGCAGGTCTCGAAAATTTTGAAAGGAGGATCGTAGAGTATGCCAAACGAACGTCTGTTGCCGATAAAAGTGGTTGTTCCTTCTAAAGGGGATTATCGTCCGCCTGAGGACAACGGTGGGAGTGTTACTATCTTCCCTGGCTGTACTGATTCATTCCGACAATCGCTCGCCCTCCAGATTGAAGGTGTTAAAGCCCACTTCTCCGCGGCTTTCAATGAGTTCGGGATTCCCGCCGTTGCCAAGGTGACTTTAAAGTCGGAAGCCTCTGCGAAGTCCCATCGCCCGACCCTGCTCCTGAACCCGACCACGTGTCCCATAATCGGTGGCAACCGGCTAGGCGAGCTTTACATTAGCGTGGAGCCGCATGGCCTGAACGCCCTAGCCTCGCAGGTCCGAGCAGGTCAGGCGCAGAAATTGGAGGCCAACATTTCCGCTCTACAGAAGATTGAGCCCTACACGGCTGAAGATGCTCTTGGCATTGTTCGGGGTGCAGACCTGCAGTCGTCACTTGCCCATGATCAATCGCTGAATTTGAGGTTTCGACTGTTTCGACATCACTCACAGCAAATAAATCTCCAGATCGACGAGGCATTCGAGAAGCTTTCCAGGGTGGCCCAACTTGGCGATCCTCAGGTAGTGGATTACGCCGAGGGCTTGCGCGTCTTTTCTTTGAGCAGGTTGGGCCGGGGGGCTATTGACGCACTCACCAGATTCGTGGGCACACAAAGCCTGTCGCTTTTTCCACATTACCAAGTAGTTCGAACTGCATCCCGAATTCTCGATAATATAACCTCAACAAACTTTCCTGCTCCCCTGGCCGGGCGGGCCTACGGGCTCGTCGGAATGATCGATAGCGGCACGGATCCCAACAATCCTCACCTGCAAGCCTGGGTGGTGGATCGGATGGAATCGTTTGTGCCACGCTCCCAGCAGAACAACGATCACGGCAGCTTCGTCGCTGGATTGCTGGCGCAAGGAAAGAAACTCAATCATGACGACGACCGCTTCCCGCCCGATGGTTCTCGCATCGTGGACGTTGTGGCGCTGGACAAGGACGGCCAAATTGAGGAGCGGGATCTGCTGACCGTCATCGATAATGCACTCGTGACGTTTCCCCAGGTGAGGGTTTGGAATTTGTCGTTAGGGCTGGTTGGTGACCCGTGCTTGGATCATGAATTCTCACTCCTGGCCGCCGCCTTGGACGAACGCTCCAAGCGTCACGGGGTGTTATTCGTCATCGCGGCAGGCAATTATGCAACTAGACCGTTGAGGAGTTGGCCCCCGCAAGCAGGAATTGACGAAGGCGATCGGATTTGCCCACCTGCTGATGCACTCAGGGCCATCACGGTAGGTTCAGTAGCCCACCTCGACACCGCGAGCACTCGCGTCCGGCGCGAGGAGCCGTCACCTTTTACGCGTCGGGGTCCAGGTCCCGGCTACTTGCTCAAACCGGAACTGAGTCACTACGGGGGGAATTGCGATTCCTCCGGAGGGTACCTGCAAACGGGTGTTGTCTCACTTGATAGTGCCGGCCATTCCGCCGAAAACATCGGCACATCTTTCGCCTGTCCCTTGGTCGCCACGGTGGCAGCCAATGTCTTTCGCGAGTTAGATATCGCGCCTGGCGCCGCCTCCCCCACTCTTGTAAAGGCTCTGCTGATCCACTCGGCCCTCATCCGGAGCGTTCCCGATAATGCTGCCGGGATCAACTATCTCGGACTAGGCCGACCCTTGGCTTCCGAGGAGATCATTCATTGCAAACAGTCCTCTGCGACAATTATTCTCCAAGCTCCCATTCAACCTCGGTTGGAATTTGCAAAGCGACCTTTTCCAATGCCCACGTGCCTGGTGGACTCCGAAGGAAACTTCCGCGGTGAGATTTTTATGACGCTCCTCTATGATCCTCCCCTGGATCGAGCTTTCGGAATCGAGTATTGCAGGAATAACGTAACCGCCACTTTGGGCACTGTGGAGCAAGGGGAGACGGAAGGTACGGAGGTATACAGCCGCGAGGTGAACCCCGTCCCCAAGAGCCTCACGAAGGGTTACGAAAAGGATTTAATTCAACACGGTTTCAAGTGGTCCCCACTCAAGCTGTATCATCGGATTTTTAAGCGGGGGAAGGGTCCCGCAGGGAAGACTTGGCGCCTGTCTTTGGACCTGCTTAACCGCAGCGGAGCCACCGTGACAGACAAGCAGGATGTCGTTCTGATAATTACGATTCGCGACCCAGCCGGAAAGGCTTTAGTGTACGATGAACTTGTGCGGGACATGGCACGACTAAGCTGGGCCGCCCAGGATCTTCAAGTCCGTTCCGAGGTTAGAGTGCAGGGGCGGGCCAGTTAACCGTTTTTGGAAAAAGCGCATGTGCTAAATCATTTGCTAAAACAGAGTCATTTGCTAGCACATAGCTGCCGGAGGATGCATCAGAATGCATGACAGACGGATCTCGTGAAATCGCGTTCTTAGCCTTTATTCATGCGGGTTTGCCTATGTTTATTGGCTGGTACCCCCGCCCGGAATTGAACCGGGATCAACGGTTTAGGAAACCGCTGCTCTATCCATTTGAGCTACGGAGGCGGCTAAAATGCCGAACCGGCGAAACGTTTCAACTTTGCCAGATCTCCCACCAAAGGACAACGGCGATGTTTTTGAGAAGCCCTCTTACCGCAACCAAACCATGTTTAGAACTGGTTCAGAAAAGCACATTCGACTACTTTTGAGCACAGATGATTTCGCTCCTGCGTTCAGCCAGTTGCTCCGCCGCACTCGTGGGGATAGCAATTTCATGGGCCGGGCTATCAAACGGCTTGGCACAGGTTGAGAAGCTAAAGGGGCCGCCAGTGGCTGCACCCGTACTCCAGCGGTCGTTTGCGGACTGGAAAGCCGCTTGTGACAAACTCCCATCCAACCGCGCGCTCAAAGGACGCTGGCCGCGCAAAGAAATGCTTCCCCTGCAAAAGTTTTCCGAGTTTGAGGAGGTAGTCACAGCTTTCTTTGCACAGTGCAAAACAGGTGCCTTGGCCCGCTCCACCAACTGGGTAGGCTCCCCTCCCAGGTCAGATCAGTTTTTCAACACTGACACAGCATATTTTGTTGCCTCACCAAAGTCCCCCAACTCGCCGGCGATTCCATTCCAGCCCTATGCGCAGAAGGTTTTGTTATCTCCAGGAAGCGAGATCTTTTTCCACGCCGATTTCCACGGAGACGTCCGCTCCCTGCTGGTCGATCTGACGTGGCTGAATGAAAATGGTTACCTCAACGGATTCAATATCACTAAGCCCAGCTTCAGCATGATTTTTCTGGGTGATTACACCGATCGAGGGGCCTATGGAATTGAGGTGCTGTACACCTTGCTGCGTCTCAAGCTGGCCAACCCTGACCGTGTCACGCTCGCGCGCGGGAACCACGAAGAAGTGAGCCTCCAATCGCGCTACGGATTTCTGGAGGAATGCCGCCGCAAATATGGATCTGAGTTCAACCCGCAAAAGGTGGAGCGGGCCTACGATTTTTTGCCCGTGGTGATCTACGTGGGTTCCGAAAATGACTTCATCCAATGCAATCATGGCGGAATGGAACCCGGGTTCTCACCTCAACCACTGTTGGAATCAACAAGCAGGCTGGCTTTCCGATTCATTGGGCCACTCCATCAGCAGCGTTTCACAACCGAACATCCCGACTGGCTGACGGGTGCCGCATCTCGTAAAATAGCCTCACAATATCTACGCGACTTCATCCCGGAGAGCCCGATAGATCCTACGATTCTTGGTTTCATGTGGAACGATTTTGCAGTTTTTGCCGATGAACCGGATCTGACCCTGGATCCAAAGCGCGCTTTCATCTACGGCTCAAAATCGACCCGTTACTTACTGCAAAGTGCCAGCACCCAAAACCGGCGTGTGCAAGCCGTTTTTCGCGGCCATCAGCAATCTCCCACTATCAATCCAATGATGCGTCGCTTGTTGGCGAGTAAAGGGGTTTTCCGCCATTGGCAGGAAGCAGATTCGGCAGCCAAGGTTGAGGCTCCGATCAGCGAGTTGGCCAGGATCCTGGAGCACGATGAGTTGCGCGGCATTCCTCCCAGTTCGGTCTGGACGTTCAATGTCGCACCGGACAGCGTATATGGACAAGGCTGCGAGTTCAGTTTCGATTCATTTGGAATCCTGGCGATTGGAGCGAGCTTCGAGCAGTGGCGTTTGAAGGTGGTGAATGTGCCCGTGCCGCAGTAATTATTTTGCCTGCTCTGAGCTTTGGACAACCGGTTGGGTTTCCTGTGAGTCCTTCCAGTAGCGATGGTAGTAGATGCTATAAGCAGCACCGACACAGCCCGTCAGAGCTGCTGGGAAATAAAGCGTTCCATAGCTGAATCGAGCAAAGCCAATGGTTCCCACAATCGCGCCGCCAAGAAAGGAACCGAGCAGCAGAAGGCAAAGCCTCACGCGGCGTTTATCGACGCGTAAACCCTGCAATCGATGCCCAATAAAAATGCCCAGGTCCGTAAAAACGCCCGTTAGATGCGTTGTCCGGAGCACCGCCCCGCTATAGGTGCTGACCATTCCGTTTTGAAGCCCCATGGCGCAGGACGCCAAATAATCTCCAAAATTACTCTGCCGGTGGAGCAGCGGGACAGCTAATAGCAGCAGAATGGATTCAATCATCAGTGCTACTCCGTACCTCCGACCAAGCTTGAGGGTGCTGTCCTGGATTAAGAAGCCGCCAAAAACGCATCCCGTGAAAAAGGCACCGACTACCCCGGCAAGATGAAAAGCTGCCTGATAGTCGCCGGAAGCTGCCGCAACCCCAAAAAGTGTTGTGCTCCCCGTCAGGTGAGTAATGCCCTGGTGCTGAAATCCCAGGAAACCAATGGAATTGATCATGCCCGCAATAAAAGCGAGCACTCCACTGCCAATCCAGGCCCATTTAGGGAGCTTAGAAATCATTTAGATCTACCGCGGCTAAAATCGCCCCACCCGGAACACATTCTATTCCAAGGACCGTCGCAATCAAGGTTGGCTTTCGGGTTTGGAGCATCCACGCAAAAGGGTTGGCTCATCGGCCAGCCTTCAATCTTCGCACAATAGCTCCATTCTTGGTTGCCCTTCATCGCAACCTGCACCAATATTTTATTTTATGTCGCGAAGACAGTATCCCTTTCAGTTGATTGAACCAAAATGGCAGCAGTTCTGGCAGAGGCAGGAAACCTTCCGCGCCTGGAATCCAGATGAGTTGATGCCAGAAAACCATCCTTTTGCCCTCCGCCACGGCAATGCTGGGAGGAAAACGGAAGCCAGCACGCTTCCGCCAAAATATTACATTTTGGACATGTTCCCTTACCCCAGTGGCGCAGGTTTGCACGTGGGGCACCCCGAAGGATACACAGCGACCGACATCCTGGCGCGCTACAAGCGAGCCCAGGGATTCAACGTTCTACATCCAATGGGATGGGACGCTTTTGGATTGCCCGCTGAGCAATATGCCATCAAGACCGGCCAGCATCCCCGCAAAACCACCGAGGCGAACGTGGCCAATTTCAAACGCCAAATTCAGTCGCTTGGTTTCAGCTACGATTGGTCGCGGGAGTTGGACACGACGGACCCCAAATATTTCAAGTGGAGCCAATGGATTTTCCTGAAGCTTTACAACTCATGGTTCAACCCCCGGACGAACAAAGCCGAGCCCATCGACAACCTGCCCTGCCCTCCTGAACTGCACGGCGAGGAAGCAAAACGCGCTTACCGCGATAACAAACGCCTGGCCTATGTCTCCGAAGCCCCGGTGAACTGGTGCCCGGAACTCGGCACCGTGCTGGCCAACGAGGAAGTGATCGATGGTAAAAGCGAGGTGGGTGGTTTTCCGGTCGTCCGCAGGCCAATGCGTCAGTGGATGCTCCGAATTACCGCCTATGCCGAACGCCTTTTGCAGGATTTAGAGACCATCGATTGGAGCTCTTCGCTGAAAGAGATGCAGCGGAATTGGATTGGTCGCAGCGAGGGGGCTGAAGTGCACTTCAAGGTTCAGGGCTCCGACCAGGTTGTTACCGTGTTTACAACCCGTCCCGACACACTCTTTGGAGCCACTTACATGGTGCTCTCTCCTGAGCACAAATTAGTGGATGAAATCACCACCGCCGGGCAGAAGCAGGCCGTCGCAGATTACAAAACATACGCCTCTTCCAAAAGTGATTTGGAACGGACAGAGTTGGCCAAGGACAAGACTGGCGTGTTCACGGGCGCATTTGCGATGAATCCGGTGACGAACAAACCCGTGCCCGTCTGGATTGCAGACTACGTCCTGGCGACCTATGGCACAGGTGCGATCATGGCCGTGCCCGCACACGACACACGCGATTTTGAGTTTGCTGAAAAGTTTCATTTGCCCGTCGTTCAAGTGGTCGAACCACCTGCTGGCAAAGATTGGAAAGGTTTTACGGACGAGGGCACCGCCGTTCATTCCGCAAACGCTGAGATTTCGTTGAACGGCCTGCCAACCGGCGAAGCGAAGAGAAAGATTATCGATTGGTTGGACTCACGTGGCTTCGGTCATAAAACTATTAATTTCAAATTACGCGACTGGTTATTCAGCCGTCAGCGTTATTGGGGCGAGCCGTTCCCGATCATTTGGAAGAAGGACGCCAAGGGCAACCTCTACCACGAAGGGCTGCCTGAATCAGACTTGCCGCTCCAACCTCCCGAATTATCGGACTTTAAACCAACCTCGTCAGGTGAACCTCCTTTGGCCCGTGCCGCGGAGTGGGTACATTTGCGCGATGGCTCTGTTCGTGAAACCAACACTATGCCCCAATGGGCGGGGAGTTGCTGGTATTATCTCCGCTATACCGATGCCAAAAATGACAAGACATTCTGCGCACCCAATCCGGAGCACTATTGGATGGGAACTGCCGGGCCAAAAGCCACCCCTGGCGTAGACCTTTACGTCGGCGGCACTGAGCACGCCGTGTTGCATCTCCTTTACGCCCGTTTCTGGCACAAGGTTCTTTTTGACCTCGGCTATGTTTCAACGGCTGAACCGTTTTACAAGTTGGTCAACCAAGGTCTCATCCTTGGTGAAGATGGGCAGAAGATGTCCAAGGCTCGAGGAAATGTTGTCAATCCTGATGATATGGTCAGAGAGTTTGGTGCAGATTCCTTGCGGCTCTATGAAATGTTCATGGGTCCGTTGGAAATGGTAAAGCCGTGGAACACACAAGGCGTGGAAGGGGTCTATCGATTTCTAGGCCGAGTTTGGCGCTTGTTGGTGGATGAAAAAAGCGAAACAGCCTTTGAGCAGGAAGAAACCACAACAGAACCTGAACATCGCGTTGCCCTGCTGGAAAAAATTCAGTTCAACACCTCTATCCGGGAGGATGAGCCGACGAAGGAACAGCTTAAGACTCTTCATACCGCCATCAAAAAGGTCACCGAAGACCTGGAAGGCCTTCGTTTCAACACAGCCATTTCGGCAATGATGGTTTTCATCAATGAAGCCAACGGTTGGGAAACCAAACCAGTTTCAGTGTTCCGAAGCTTCCTGCAGCTACTCGCCCCTTTCGCGCCGCACCTCGCTGAGGAACTCTGGACCAAACTCCATGCTCACGTCGGACAGTCGGCCCCAAGTCTCACGTACACGTCCTGGCCGAAGCACGATCCCGCGCTCCTCGTGGAAGACACGTTGGAAATCCCGGTTCAAGTGAACGGAAAGCTGCGCGACCGCATAGTCGTGCCTGCGGATGCCACCCAGGAACAAATTGAAAAAGAGGCATTGGCCTGCGAAAAGATCAAGCCCTTCATGGAAGGCAAGACGGTCAAGAAGGTGATTATTGTGCCCAGGAAGCTGGTTAATATTGTGGCGGCATAAAGACCCTTAACTCAAAACAAACTTTTCAAAAAGGATTTTGGTCCGGTAGCTTAAAATTATGAGCAATGGCCAAAAGCTTCAGCAGCTTTACGTCTTCCTCCAAAGGATAGAGCTCTGTTTGCTGAGTCACTGTGGGGAAGTCTTGAGGATCCCTATCAAGTGAACGAGTCGGACGGAAGCATCTGCAGAATAACTTACCCTTGAAAGAGAGCGGCAGATCGAGACCGGCGAAGTCGCACCTTCTCGCATGATGAACTTATGGCAAAGCTTCGGCGATGATTGTCGAATACCACCCTGCCATTGGTCAGGAACTTGAAAAAATCCGAGACTTATACGAGGAAAAATAACCGGTCTCGGAGGCGAATTTATCAACGAGTTTGAACGACAGGTTCTCCGCATGGCAGCAACGCCTCAGCCATGGATGATCGTCCGAGGAGAAAGTCGCTGCGCATTAATGAGCCGATTTCCGTATGTCATCTATTTTCGCCAGGCTGCTCCCGATCGAATTCGTTTCACAGCTGTGAAACATCAGCCCAGACACCTTGAGCACGGATTCGACCGCAAATAATCACATCCGGGCCAGCGCTCGATCCAACCTTTGCAGGACTTGTTCTTTTCCAAGGACCTCTAGGAGATGATAAAGGCTTGGTCCGATTTTTTTACCAGTCGCCGCCAGCCGCGCAGGATGCACGAGCACACCGGCCTTGACGCCCAAAGCTGCTGCCGTTTCATTGAACGTTTTCTGAATCGTCTCCCACGTAAACGGAGTAAGCTGCACCAAGGCTTCGCGCAGTTTTAGAAGCCGCGGTTTATTCTCCGGAACAAAGTCCTTTGTCACCGCTTCAGGATCGTAATCGAACTCGTCCTTGAAATAAAAATCCGCAAAGGAAGCAGCGTCGTTGAAAACCTTCAGCTTCTCTTTGCATGTATCCAGGGCCGCCTTGACATAGGCAGGAGGATATTTGTTGGTGTCCACCCCTGCCCTGGCCAGCGCATGCACCGCGAGCTCGTAAAAACGATCCGGTGCCATTTGGCGTATATACTCGTAATTCAGCCACTTGAGTTTATCCATATCGAACCGCGCGTTATGCCGCAGGATTTGCGGCAAATCGAACAGTTGAATGACATCCTCAATCGGCAGCTTCTCGAGGTTGTCTTTTGGCGACCAACCGAGCAGGCACAGGTAATTCACCACTGCTTCCGGGGCAAAGCCCTCCTGCAGATATGTATTGAGCGATGCACCCAACGCACTCTTGCTCATTTTGGTGCCGTCCTTATTGAGAATGAGCGGGATATGGGCGTAATGCGGAGGCTCAACACCAAAAGCACGAAAGAGAGCAATATGCTTGGCCGTGTTACTTAGATGGTCCTCGCCGCGAATGACATGAGTGATGCCCATTTCAAGGTCATCCACGACATTAACGAAATGGAATACCGGCTGGCCATCCGAGCGCACAATCACAAAATCAGGGTCCTGTTCTTCTCGATCGGTCAAGACACGGCGCACATCGCCCACGATTACGTCGGGAATGATGATGGGTTCACGGGTCATCTTGAACTTGATAGCGCCTTCGTGTTCGTACGCCAGACCCCGCGAGAGGAGCGCTTCCACCCGGCGTTGATACAGTTCGCGACGTTGGCTCTGAAAATACGGCCCCCGGTCCCCTTTGCTGGCCCCCGTGGCATCAGAAGAGATAGGACCTTCATCCCAATCCAATCCCAGCCACCGCAAGCCATCCAGGATGACATTAACCGCTTCCTGGGTGTTGCGAGCAGCGTCGGTATCTTCGATGCGCAGAATAAAGGTGCCTCCGGTGTGGCGCGCGTAAAGCCAGTTAAACAAAGCTGTGCGCGCTCCACCAATGTGCAAAAAACCAGTAGGACTTGGAGCAAAACGAACCCGGACTTTCATGGCAGCATTTTCAGAACTCAAATTCACCCAATCTCTTTCGAATGCGACACGATAAGATCTGGCGGACCAGAGTGCAAAGGCCAAAGTTGAAGCCGTTTTCCGTTTCAACATTTGAGACGAGGATGCGTGGTCCAAATACTCCATGCAGCAAAGGTGATGAGGCAGAAATTTCCACTCGACGCGCTGAGATGGCAACCAAATCTAAAACAGGGGCCAATAAAAGGCTTCTGACCATTTCCTTTGCAACCAGAGGCTGGTCAGCAGGTTAGATCTCCAGAAATTCTACTTCGGCCATGCTTGGCGCTGACTTTAGAACTATTTTCCTGAACTGAAAATGATTGGCATGAATTTTGTTTAAGAGAGCACCAGCATGAAAACAGCAACTAAAAATCGTCAAACCAGTATCGCACCTATCAACACGGAAATGACCACTTCTCGTGTCACTTCTATCACTATGGAAGCCCCCAAGCCCATCAAGGACACTCCAGCGGTTCGCCAAGCATGGGTTCGCCTGTATGAAGCGATTACCGGCAAGCGCCGCGTCAGTCGTCAGAATACTCTGGCACACCAGAATTAAGAGCCAGGTGCTAAGTTCGCTCCCGCTTCGGCCCATCTGCGGTTTGGGCTTGATCCAATTCCTGCAGGATTGAGCACAAAGCCTGGAGTCGAGGCACGGGCACGCCTGCTACTACGGCGGCGCGGAGAGGCTCCACAAAGAGGCTCTCTAACTCCAGCGGCAAGCCCCGCTCAAAATCAACCAGCGTGGAAGGCTGGTAAGCGCCCATCGTCCGGGTTCGGTTGATGTTTTCCTCCACAAGCTCCACGGGAAGACCATGCCCCAGCGCATTAGCCGTCGAGACCACTTCCACCATTAGCTCCTGCACCACCCTTTCCCATTCTGGATTGCCGAGCAGCCTGTCTGTGGTCAAACAAGGGCCGGGCAATTTACCAGGGAGCATTTTCCCACTCAAAACGGCATCCAGTCCCGCGCACGATGCCACTCCAAGCCCGTTGAAAGGAATATTCCAAACTAGTTTTTCCCAGTGGGCGCTCGCCAAATTGTCCGCCACCTTGCAAGGCACGCCTGCATTCCGGAACATGGAGGCGATGTCGTGGGTACGCGGCTCAGGCCAGCGTTGAAACTCCCCAATCACGACCTGGCCGTGGTCAATGTGATGAATCACTCCGGGCTCAACCCGATTGAGGCACACAAAGCAGAGGCCGCCCATAATTTGCTCGGCCGGCAAAAACCTCGCCAAGGCTTCTTCATTCCCCAATCCGTTCTGCAAAGTCAGCACCGCCGTCTCAGGTCCAACCAGTGGAGGCAGCAAAACAGGGAATTGACTATTTGCAGTTGCCTTCAGCCCAATTAGAACAAGATCCGCTACTCCGATCCGATCCGGAGAGCGGGAGCATTTGGGATTAACATGGAAATCACCGTCCTTGCTGCACACGAATACTCCTTTCCGGCGAACGATCTCATAATCTGAACGTAATAAAAAATGCACCTCCTGCCCCGCCCTAGAGAGCTTCGCCCCGTAAAAACTGCCCACTGCACCGCATCCTACAACTGCGATCTTCATAAAACCGGGGTTATTTTCAGCGGAAACACATCTTCCAGTCCGTCATACCTAAAAAAAGGCACCCTGAAATTTACAGGGTGCCTTCGGTGTTAAAAGTCAAAATTACTTGGCGCCGAGGATGGCATCCTTGGCAGCCTTTGCTACGCGGAATTTCACCACCCGCTTGGCAGGAATTTGGATCTGCTCGCCAGTTGCCGGATTCCGGCCAACTCGAGCCTTACGGTCTACAAGCACCAATTTGCCCAGCCCAGGATAGGTGAAAGTGTGCTTCGCGTTCTTGTAAGCAAGGTCAGCGATTTGGTCCAGGATCGCTAAAGCGGTCGTCTTGGAAATTTCGTTTTGTTCTGCGATCACGGCAGCGATCTGGGATTTTGAGAGTGCTTTTGCCATATCAATAACTTTCTTAATTGTGGTTTAGTCCAGGAAAGTCACACGACTTGCCCGTATTGAATGATTTTTTATTATCGGCGCAAGGAGAATTTCCATTTTGCTAAGGAAAACAAAGATTTTCCCATAAAGCTTTGCCCACAGCCCAAGCTTGACTTGCCGCCTGAGATGCGGAACATGCCTTTAATGGGCTCGTTATTCAGTATCCAAAGCGACCTGCGCTATGAAGTTGTCCGCAAACTCTATGAGGGCGGAATGGGAATCGTATATGAAGCGGAACAGCACGGTGCGCGCAATTTTGTTAAGCGGGTAGCGATCAAAGTTGTTCGCCAAAACTACGCTAGCCAGAAACAATTTATCGACAACTTCGTTGGCGAAGCCAGGCTCGTCTCTGACTTGATTCATACCAATATTGTCCAGACCTACCACTTTGGTGAAGCTAAAGGGGTTTATTTTATCGCCATGGAACTGATCCGGGGCGTGAACCTCGAACAATTCTCCGAGCAACTCGTCACCAAGCACCGGTTGCTCTCGGTGGAAATGGCCGTGTTCGTCGCCAGCCGCGTCGTCCGGGGTCTGGCTTACGCGCACGCGAAGACAGACAAGGACGGCAGACCTCTCGGTATCGTGCATCGTGACGTCAGCTTCAAAAACGTCATGATTGCGTTCGAGGGCGACGTGAAGCTTACGGATTTCGGCATTGCAAAGGCGCGAGGCTTCCTGATCGACAATGAAGGTGAAGTTGTAGCGGGCAAAGCGGATTTCATGAGCCCGGAGCAGGCGAATTTTCAGATCACCGACAAACGCTCGGATCTTTTTTCAGTTGGGGTTGTGCTTGCCCATCTGCTCCTCGGCAGGAATGTATTCAAAGGGAATACTCCCGAAATTTCTCGTCAGAACATCATGACGATGCAGGTGCCGGACTTCCGCAAACTGGACCCGCGCATTGATGACCGCTTGAACGAAATCTTGCAAAGAGCCCTCGCGCGGGACCTCAACCAGCGGTATCCTAACGCGGACGAACTGCTCTATGACTTGGAACACTATATTTACCATTCCGGTTATGGCCCTACCAACGAGACTCTCGGTAGAATGATGCGAGAGCTCTACTCGGATTTACCCGGCGAGAGCATGGATCCGAAAGGAGGCACGCGCCTGATAGAAAGGCCGGCTTCGCCCGACGTGAAGTTAAAAATGCCATGAAGTCATCCGTTGTGAAGTTGGGTTTGTTGCAGAGCCGATGCACCGCAAATCCTAAAGAAAACCTGAAGAAGACGCTGGCCTTGGCGGAGCAAGCCGCCAAACGGGGTGCGAATATTATTTGCACCCAGGAACTGTTCCGCTCGGAATACTTTTGCCAGAGCGAAGATCATAAATGTTTTGATTTGGCTGAGCCTATTCCGGGCCCTAGCACGCAGGCTTTCCAAAGGTTAGCCAAGAAGCATGGCGTAGTGGTGATTGCCTCCCTCTTTGAAAAGCGAGCCTCCGGCGTTTACCACAACACCGCCGCTGTCATTGATGCGGATGGCTCGCTCCTCGGGATCTACCGGAAAATGCACATCCCAGACGACCCACTTTTCTACGAGAAATTTTATTTCACGCCTGGAGACCTCGGTTTCAGAGCTTGGCGAACAAAGTTCGGGAAAATCGGCGTTCTGATTTGCTGGGATCAATGGTATCCGGAAGGCGCGCGGCTTACAGCCATGCAAGGCGCGGAAATCTTGTTTTATCCAACCGCCATCGGCTGGCATCCCAAGGAAAAAAAGGAGCACGGTGCTAACCAGCACGGTGCCTGGGAGTTGATCCAGCGAAGCCATGCAGTCGCCAACGGTTGTTATGTGGTCGCGGTGAACAGAATCGGACACGAAGCACCAGTGGGAGGAGATGGATTGGAATTCTGGGGTCAAAGTTTCGTGGCGGGGACTTCGGGCCAGATCCTTCAAAAAGCGTCTGTGGATAAGGAAGAAATCATGGTGGTGCCCGTGGACTTGGCGAAGGTGGATGTCACCCGAACCCATTGGCCCTTTCTCCGGGACCGCCGCATCGACGCTTACGGCGACCTGATAAAACGGCTTATTGACTAAGCATTCGTATGCCGAAGGTCTGGGTCACAGGTGCTGGTGGATTGATTGGCAATTACTTGGTCAAAACCGCCCCGCATTTCGCTCCAGGCTGGGAGGTCCTGCCCCTGACCCGCCAGTTGGTGGACCTTACTGACAATTCAGCGGTTCGAACTTTATTCCAGCGAGCCGTGCCTGACCTTGTCATCCATTGTGCGGGATTGACCCAAACCGGCCCCTGCCAGCAACAGCCTGCTCTTGCGCACCAGATGAACGTCCACGTAACGGAGTTCCTCTGCGAGCTGGGGTCAAATATTCGTCTCTTCTTTTTCTCCACCGATCTCGTTTTTGATGGAGTAAAAGGGAATTATATTGAAACGGATCCAATTCGCCCACTCCTCACTTACGCGCAAACCAAAGCGGAAGCCGAAACGATTGTCCTGGAAAATCCAAGGCATTCTGTGATCCGCACAGCCCTAAATGGCGGGGTTTCGCCCAAAGGCAACCGGGGATTCAACGAGGAACTCCGCCGCTCTTGGGAGTCTGGCAAAACAACTGCCTTGTTTGTCGATGAATACAGGTGTCCCATTCCAGCGGCTGTCACGGCGCGAACCATTTGGGAACTAGCGGAACAGGACGTGCCCGGCCTTTATCATCTGGGCGGGCGCGAACGGCTCTCACGATGGGAGATTGGCTGCCTTCTCGCCAAACGTTGGCCTCATGTGCAGGCGCGATTGGAACAAGATTCCATACGAAACTTCAAAGGCTTGCCACGCTCTCCTGATGTCTCCATGGATTCTTCCAAAATTCAACGGCTCCTCTCATTTCCAATTCCCGCCTTTTCAGAATGGCTGGAGCAGAATCCAGATGAACCATTTTGACCAATGCGGCCGGCCGGAATGAATGAACGCCTTTACCGAGGGCGACTGGCCCCCTCCCCTACCGGCTATCTGCACCTGGGCCATGCTCGGACCTTTTGGATAGCCTGGCAACGGGCGAAGCAGAACAAGGGCGTGCTGGTGCTGCGCAACGAGGACTTGGACCCGGATCGTTGCCGGTCCGAGTATGTCCAAGCCATGATCGAAGACTTGCATTGGCTGGGCATCGAGTGGCAGGAAGGCCCCATGGAAGGCGGACCCCACGCGCCTTATATCCAAAGCCAGCGCCTTGCTCTTTACAGGAGCGCTTTCGTTCAACTACGTGAGGGAGGCTTTCTGTACCCGTGCACCTGCTCTAGAAAGGACGTTCAGCGCGCATTGCAGGCGCCTCACGCGGCAGACGATGAACCGCTCTACCCAGGAACCTGTAGACACAAAAGTGCCTTTGACATTGAGAGTGCCCAAAGAGTGAACTGGAGATTCAGAGTTCCCAAACGAGAATCGGTTGAGTTCGTGGATGGCCAGCTTGGAAAACAGGTGTTCGATGCCGGAAAAGATTTCGGCGACTTTGTGGTGTGGCGGCACGATGGTATTCCATCCTATCAGCTTGCCGTAATGGTGGATGACGCTGCCATGCACATTACAGAAGTGGTACGTGGAACTGATCTCCTGGTGTCCACTGCAAGACAACTGCTCCTTTATCGCTCTCTTCAAAAAACTCCGCCGACTTTTTTCCATTGCCCGTTAATGACAGATGAATCCGGAATACGTTTGGCCAAGCGGCACGATGCGTTAAGCTTGCGTCATTTCAGAGCGCAGGGGCGTGCTCCCTCGGAGTTGCTGGCCATGTTCAAGCTCTGAGCCCGATACCTTTGCGGCTCACGGCAAATCCAAAAAAGTTAGAATCCGCTGCCATTGGGCTGCATGGACTTCGAGGGAACCTTCTGTCCAAACAACAAATCGGGAATGGCTCATCTTCTTTTCCACCGGCCATTGAGCTTGCTTCCGCCGCTCCGATTCTTGCTCGGACCAGCCTCGTTTCAACAGGCGTTCACGCTGGCTTGACGGTGAACAAGCCGTGCAGACCACCGCCTCAAAAAGGCTTTCCGCCCCGGTTTCAAAAAGGAGCGGGATTACCACTACTCCACCACGCCTGCCTTCCTCCTTCCATCGTTCCACTTGCGAGCGCCACCTTTCGCGAATGCGGGGGTGGAGGATACCCTCAAGTTGCTTCCGCAGAGTTTCATTTGAGAAGACTTTGCGAGCTAACACACCGCGCTGCAGAGTGCCGTCCCCAGCCAGCACTTCATTGCCGAAAGCAGCAACTACGTCCGCGAGTGCAGGCTGGCCAGGCTCAACCATCTCACGAGCCAGCACATCGGTATCTACCACCGGGATTCCACGGCGGCTGAGCAAATCGGCGGAAGTGGATTTGCCCATGCCGATACCCCCGGTCAGTCCGATGAGCTTCATGTTAAGCCATACTATCGGCCAGCTTACGGCTGCACCGCACGGTAGAATTTGTTGGCAACCGCCCCTGCCGTTTGCTGGAAGCTGGCCGAACCGGTGCCGCCCACAGACACATTTCCAACGGTACTCCAGTTCTGCAAATCATCGGAGCCTTGGATCACCAGATTATCCCCGATGGCTCCAACGATTGTAAACTGGAACTGGCCATTCAGGATACGCGCTGATTCGAGGCGGGCCAGATGCGGTATTTGACCTGTGGTCTTCACATTCAGACTCCATCCGCCAGCAAGGTATCCAGCATCACCGACGGCATCATCCACGATAAACAATGACCACGTGCCATTTGGGCTGGAACCGTTTAGCGCCGAAAGAGTCTTGGAGTAAGGGCTTCCGGGGGCAGGCGGCGGAAACACATCACTGGAGCCGCCATTGTAATCAGACGGCTTGTAAACACCCGAGCCAATCGCGCCATCATTTGGCAAGGAAGCATTTGCATCATCGTCGAAGGTCAAGGTGCTGTTATTGATCGACGAGCTGCCGCCAGCGTCTGACATGAGCAACACGCGGCCTCCCGACGGGGATACTAGCAGGATGTCCAGATCATCCGCATAGGAATGTGTCAGGTTACTCAAAGTGACCGAAACCTTGCTCACGACCCCACTCAGCCCGCTAATGGAAATCTGGGATGGGTAAATCAACGCGGCGGAATTATCCGGAATGCCGTTGCTGACGGTGTTGGAGAACCTGCCTGTCGTTCCAATGACAAAGGCGAATGCAGCCGATCCAAGGTTGTTCGATTGCCCGCCGGATACATCAACCAGATCGAGCGTTGCAGTAATGACACCCCCTGCGGCCCCGGAAGCGGTGAACGAAAACGGACGGCTGACCGAAGCGCCGTTAGCAGACAACACTCCATAATGCTGCGCTGGGCTGGAGCCGTTCACGCCGCCGGAATTACGCATGGTGGCGATAAGATCGGTGGTGTTGGCGATGCCTTCGTTCCTGAACCGAAGGTTCAGCGTCACTGTCTCGCCCGGATCAATACCACCGGTCGCCGGTGTGAAGCTTTCCGAAAGTAACTGGCTGCCCGCGGGAACGATGATCCATGCCGGGTTGTTGACGGGGACCGTGAGCACGCCAGAGTTGTTTGACGTTATGGAATCCACTGGTTGGCTTGATGTCACGGAAGCGGCATTTGTAATCGTGCCAACGGATAACGGCTTCACTGTGATGGTCACAGTTGCTTTCGAATTCTTTGCCAGGCTACCAAGCGTGCAGACGACGATTCCATTATTATTTGCACAGGATCCTTGGCTAGCCGTGGCTGAGATGAAATTCGCCCCCGCCGGCAAAACATTCGTCACTATCACTGCACTGGCATTGTCCGGGCCATTATTTGTGATGCTGAGAATAAAAGCCACGTTGTTACTAATCGTGCCCGGATTCGGCGCTGCACTGGTGGTTAAAGCCAGGTCCGCGGCTGCGCTCACGGTTGAAAAAATGTTCGCCACGTTATTTGCCAGGTTATAGTCATCCACATTTCCAGAAACGCGTGCGATGTCCGTGAGCGAGCCAGTCCGGTTCCCAGCCAGGCTGATGATCACGGTAGCCCGGCCTTGGTTTGTGAGTGTTCCAATCCCGCAGACGACTATGCCGTTGGCGTTTGAGCAGGCGCCTTGGCTGGAGTTCGCGGAGAGGAAGGTGGTGCCTGTTGGAATTTGGTTCGACAACACAATCGCAGTCGCAGGATGCGGCCCCTGGTTCGTCACCGTGATATTATAGGTCAGATTGCTGCCGTAAATTGCCGGGTTCGGGGACACTGTTCCAAGAACTGCCAGATCTGACGTGGCGTTAACTGGATCGAATGTCGAAATGTTCAAACGCCACCCGCCAGAAAATCTTCCAGAATCTCCCGGGGCATCATCAAAGACATAAAGCGACCAAATTCCGTTCGGATTGCTGCTATTAAAAATACTTAGGGTGTTTCCGTAAGAGCCACCAGGCGCTGGAGCCGGGAACGCATCTCCATCTCCACCATCAAAGTCAGTGGGACGATAAGTTCCAAACGTAATCGGACTCTCGTCCGGCAAAGAGGCGGGAGCATTGTCATCGAACACCAGGTTTACATTATTCAAGCCAAAGCCGCCGCCGGCATCGGACATCAACAATACACTCCGACCATTGGGCCCGACCAAGAGCACATCCAGATCGTCAGGCGAGGTATGATTAACACCTGCCAGCGTAACCGTGACCTTGTTTACCAGGCCTGTCACGCCCGTGACGGGAATTGAGGATGGATAGGGCGAGGCAGCCCCGCTGTCTGGAATCAGGATCACAGCTGGATTTGTGAAATTAACCACATTTGCCAGGATGAACGGAAACACCACTGTGCCGAGGTTGGTTCCACTCTCCTGGAGTTGGAAGGTAACGTTCAGCGTCGCACCAGCAACGCCGTTTGCCGTGAATGTATATCTATTCGTGCGCGAAGGACCGCCTGCCAGCAATGCCCCGTACGCTTGGGAACTGCTCGCACCAGAGACACCATTAATGTTGAGAAGGTTCGCAATGAGATTTGCGGTAGGAAGTGAGCCGACATTCTGCATGGCAAAGTCGATCGTCACAGTCTCGCCGGGGTCAATGCCTCCATTCGCGGGCGACAGGCTTTCCGCAATGAGCCTGGTGCCAGCCGGCACAACGATAGGTGAGGGTGGCAGAATCTCGGTTACCAGCACTGAGCTGTTATTCGTCTGCAACGAATCGCTCACTGTCGAGGAAACGACTGCGGTATTGGTGATTGTGCCTGGCACAGTCGGTAGCACCACAACCGTGATCGTGGCGGATGAACCCACCGACAGAGAGCCTAGCGAGCAGTTCACCAGTCCGCCGCCCAGCGCGCAACTCCCCTTGGTAGTGGCGGAGGACACCGGAGTTACCCCAGGCGGCAGCGTGTCGATAAACGAAACGTTGCGTGCAGAATTTGGACCTCGATTGGTCACAGCATAGGTGTAAGTCAAATTGCTGTTCACCAGCCCAATTTGGGGTTTGAACGAACCACTTAACGCCAAGTCGGTTGAACAGTCGCCCCCACCATCAGCACAAACAGTCGGTGACACATTCAAGGACCAGCACTGAATAGCACCGGTCTCACCGGCGAACTGGTCAATCACGTGAAGTCGCCATGTGCCATTGACTGCGGTCCCGCTTTTGCCGTTGAAAGCGCTCAGAGGCTGATCAGGTTTGAAGGACCCCACGAAAGGAGGAAGTCCCAGGCTGATTGGGGTACTCGCTTTGTCATCAAAAGTGGTGCGGCTGCTTTCAGGAGAGCAGGCAGTTCCATAATTCTGCAAGAAAAAGCCGTTGTTTTGTGAAAGTATCACGTGAGAACCATCGGGAGCATAGAGGACCAGGGTTAGGTCGAAGTCAAACGTATGAGTGACATAGAGGGACACAGTCACTTTGCCGATTGCAGAATTAAAACCGGACACGGTTACTGGTGAATCCACCCCTAATGGAGAGCCATCTGGAATATTAATCTGGCTGTTGTTTTGAAATGTAATAGGCGTGCCGATTTGGCCGGTGTTAAGCCGTATTTTGATAGTTCTGGTTTCCTGATCGGATGTGACTGTCAGGGTAAATTCGATCGGCGTGCCGCAAACGAAGCCAGGAGAGGTGTAGAAACGGAAAGGAACATTATTCGTCCCGGTTGCCCCGGGCTGAATATCCGGGTAGCTCGACTGCGCCTGCGAGATCAACACACCTCCTGTGCTGGTCGCAAGGGCCGCTGAAATAGTGGTAGCAGGTGAGCGAACGTTGTTCACGAGCACGACGTTCAGCTCGATACATTCATTGGGATCGATGGAACCGTTCCCATTGCCGGTAAACGCATCAATCGCCAATGCCTGCTTTAAAGCCAGCCCGGGCAGATCGAACGCTTCCTCTACGCCCTGAGTCGTTGTGCTCGCTGGAGAGGTTGCACTGCCTCCCATTCCCCTTTTTGCAAACGCGGCCCATAGCTCATTAAAATTAGCCCCGCCATTGTTGATCAGGTCCGCCTGGATAATGGCATCGCGTGCTTCAAGAAAGTTTGGATTCACCGGAGACAGCCCCATGCCGTCCGTTACAAGCCTGAGCATGAGCGGATTGCCCACTGCCCATCCATATTTGGTAATCATTGCTGCTCGCGCTTCCCACAGGGTGACACACCATACTTCTCCCTGGTGATGCACCTCGTTGGCTTCGCTCGGGCTGAAGCCGTAAACGGGACTGATTGGAATGCCCTGATGCGGGATTGCTTGTCCAGGATCAATGTCTTTGAATGTGAACGGATTCTTATTGGTGTCCGTGCAATAAGGATAATGGCGTATGCCGTAATAGTAGTTCTGTAGGAGGCCGCCAAACTGATAAGCAGCATAACCTCCTGCCGCATAAGTGGCATTCGGATCGTCGGCCGCTTCGCTCAAAAGTGATAACGCATAAAAATCCGACCAGCCCTCGCCCATGCCGCGGCTTTGCAGTGAGCTAAGCCCTGCTCCCCCACCAACCCGGCGATTGCTTAAGCCGTGCGTGTATTCGTGCAGAAGAACGTCAGCATCCAGGTCTCCATCACGGTTTGGGTTTGGGCCGGAAAACACATACATTTGCATACGCCCGGGCAACCCATCTGGCGGGGTGCTCATGTTAGCGTTGTCCGTTCCGCTGCCATCTTGAGCGTCGGCCTGCACCGCATCATTACCAAGACCTCCGCGATTAAAATTGGTGTTCTGAAAATTCCCTGCTGCTTCCGTGAAACCCAGCTCATATAGCTTGTCGTGCATGAAATTGTTCCAATAAAAGAGTTGGACCACAGCCGCGTCCCCGTAAGTCGTTGGCTGCTGAGTCAGGTCCTCGGCGAAATCAAAAACCCTGTTGGGGTTACCTTGAGGCCGGGGCAAATCAGGTTGATCATCTTTGTTTCGATCCAGGTGAGCATCGACATTATTACCTCTAGTTTCGTTATCACCATCATTAATCCACCCATTCGGAGATGCATTGGTATTCATGGCATTGGTCACGACCAGCACGCGCGGCACCAGCGCTGGCTGAGCATTTCCAGGCGTAGCCAAACCAGGGCTCATTGGGGAAGGACTGTCACTGGTGAACACCTTGTAAGAGGCGTCACTTATGTATTCAGTCAGCCCATGCCGCACCAGCACCTCGCCGGTTTCTGCATCGATGATGATCCGGAACATCTCCCCCCGTTCCCGGCTAGTTAATATGATCTGCCAGCATAGCCGAAGTTCAGTTCCGGACATAGGAAGCCATGTAAGCTGCGCGTCCGTCTCACCGTTCAAAACGGGAGCCCCCTGGAATCGCTGTTGTTTTCGAGCGCCGACTGGCTGGGGATCCAAAGAGGCTAGTTGTTGCTCAGTTAATGCCGCACCGACATTTTTTGCCGCCTCCACTATCGCCTTTTGAGGTGATATGGCCGGTGCCTGAATCTTGGCTGCATGGTTCGGAGTTCCACGTTCAGCTGCTGCCTGTGGATTTGGAACAAACTGGCTGGCAATGCTGGCTAACTCTCCATCTTTTGTTTCGTGCCCAATGAAGATGGCTTGGAAAACGGGGATTCCTTCTACCTGCTGTTCCCAGACCGTAGTCCGAAGCCCATTGTGCGGGGTTGTGTATTCACGCGTGATCACCCCAGAATCTAAAATTTCCGCGCCATGCCCAAACATCGCGGCGTGCTCGTTCAAAAAAGCTTTGATAGACCCGTGCCGGTCCTCGCCCGGAATAGCATTTCTGAACTGGGGTGAGATGGCCTTTCCCACCCCGTTCGGTCCGCTCAGCAACTCATGCGTAGAGACAACATAACGGGGAGAGCCGAAAATAGGATCCACGCTCACCCTTACGCCGGACACGCGCTCACTCAGCTTATCTGCGGCAAGGGCCTTTTCCGGATCCAGCCTCGGTCGCACAGCAGCCCCTTTTTCACGTTTGTCGTAATTTACAAGTTGCGGCCGGTCAGGTGACCGGAACGCTCTCAATCCCGGAACCAGAGCAATGGACACAATAGACAAACAGCAAAAAAGAATGCGTTTCATAGTTAGTTCACATTTCTGACAATCTAAAAACCTCAGCCTGCGACGCAGACAAACGGGCGGGCGAACACAGGCTGAGCCGGCATTCGCCCTAACTTTCCCCAACTTCCCCACGCACCGCTTCCTTTACGCACCCACGGCTGCTCAGGCAGCATCATTATGGAGAATCGTGCAGGCGGAAGAAACGCATGCCATTGGTGGGACTATTAATAGTGATTGTCTTTAAGCCGCCGCTGGTCTGTGCCTGGCTGTTTGTATAACGCTGCCAGTTCGGAGGCAGAAGGATATCTGTATATTCCAGAACATAGGTTTCGGCGCCCACAGGCCACGAAATAACCAAATCGTTCGCTGAGCCAGGCTTCTTCGTGGCTGTCACGGTTGGATTCCCTTGCACCGTCGTTTTTATATTGGCCGAGTTATTTCCGCCATTCACATCCATGGTGCTGGATCCGACATACACCATGTCGATCAGGCTGAATGGCAAGGTGGGCGGTGCTTGAGGCGCACGCGCGGTGATGACCACGCTGGCCCTTGCGCCGCTCGCGAGGTCACCCAGGTTGCATATAACCGTGCCGTTGAGGTTAGTGCATGGCCCGGAGCAGGAGATGAACTGCGCAGTCGTCGGGAGGACGTTCGTTAGCATCACCCCTTGGGCTGTCGAAGGTCCGTGGTTGGTCACGTTCAGTGTGTAGGTGATATTATGGCCGACAATTACCGGGTCAGGACTATCGGAAGGTGTGACGGACAAATCTGCGGTTGGGGTGATCGTTCCGGACGTGGTAATAGTTAAACTCCACCCTCCAGCGATATTGCCTACGTCGCGCGGGCTATCATCCACCACGTATAACCTCCAGAATCCGTTCGGATTGTTGGTCGGGTTGAAAGCCAGAATTGTTTGTAAGGTCGCGGCGGAAGGCGCTGGGGCCGGCCAGCTGTCCGCAGCCAGGTAGTTCGTGGTCCGGTATGTGCCGGAGGTGAGCTGCTTGTCTGGCGCCAGCGTGTTCACGGCATCATCGTCAAAGGTCAACGTAAGGTTATTCACGGCGTCAGCTCCTCCAATATCGGACATCAGCACCACGCTGTCATTTGCCGGCCCGACCAGCATGATATCGATATCTTGCGGATAGCTATGCGACAGGTTGTAGAGAGTCACGGTGACCTTCGTCACAATCCCAAACACATTTGAAACCTGGATGGCTGAAGGATACGGTGACGCAGGCGCGTTATCATTAATAGTGATCCCGGCAGTGTTAAAGAAGGTATAAGAGGCACTGCCCAGGGTGTAAGCAAAGGTCACTATCCCCAGATCGCGCGACCCATCGGTTAGATGCAAGGTGGCAATCGCCGCGCTGCCATTTACGCCCGTGGCGCGGAAACTAAATGGCCTCGTGACCACGTCGCCCCCGGCGTTTACCACTCCATATGTTTGGCTGGACTGACCCTGCGGCAACACGCCATTGGTATTGAGCAGGGTGGCGACCAAATTAACTGTATCCACGTTGCCCACGTTCCGGAGTGCCAAATTGATTGTCACAGTTTCGCCAGCGTCCACTACGCCATTCGCGGGAATAAAGCTTTCCGATACGATCGCCGAGCCGGCAGGTATCAGAATGCTGTTATCGTTGTCCACAATGGTCAGCACCGCCGCGACCGGACTCCCCAGAATCGCTGAGTTCGTGGGTGCGGGATTGCTTAGGAAAAGATTGACCGTTTCGTTACCTTCAATCTGCAAGTCATCCACAATTGGGATCAACACGGTCCGGTTTGTGACTCCTGGCAGGAACACAACCTGATTTGTTACATTTTCATAATCCAAATCTGGAGTTGCTGTTCCAGCCGTCGTGTGAAAAAGCACTGAAACTGTGTTGGATGCATTCCCTTGACGAAGGATGCTGATTGACGCATTCGTTGCATTCTCCGTCACGCTGTAGCTTGCTGAAGCGAAGCGGAGGCTAACATCATCATCCACAATCGTTAGGGTAGCGTTGGTGGGAGTGCTCAATGCAGCCCCGCCGGTGATGTTCGACAACCGGATAAACACCGTTTCGTTCCCTTCCGCCAGGGAATCGTCAACTATCGGGATGGAGAAGGTCTTAATCGTGTCAAATGGCCCAAACACCAGGATACCGCTCACATTCGTGTAATCGGCACCGGGAGTGGCCGTGCCACTGGACGTTGAGTAACTGACAGTAACCTGGCCGGAGCTTGGAATACCTCGGCGCACCACTGCAATCACGGCATTGGTCGCATTCTCGTCCACGAAATAATTCGTGGTGCTCAGGCTTAGGTTGTCTTCATCATCCACAATCGTGAGCAAGGCTGTTGGTTGCAGGCCAACAGTGGCGTTGGTTGGGTTCACAAGATTCAAGTTCACGGTTTCATCCCCCTCGCCAATCAGATCCTGAAGAATAGGAATGCCTACCTGCTTGTTGGTTTCACCCGGCAGAAAGACCAAATTAACGCTGGTGAAAATGTAGTCCTGGCCAGCCGTTGCCGTCCCATCGCTGGTCTGGAAATTTACCGATGCGGTGCCGTTCGTAAGCCCGGTGCGAATCACGTTCACATAGCCGGTGCCCGAGTTTTCATTATAGATGTAGTTAGGCTGGTCAAAGCTGAAGCTGATATCGTTATCCACGATGCCCACCGTGGCGACATTGGTCAACCCCAGGGCGGATTCGCCGAGAGCATTCGTTAGGACCACGAAGAAGTCTTCGAGACCTTCGCCCAGGTTGTCATTCAGAATTGTGACGGTGAACGTCTTGCTCGTTTCGCCAATGTCGAAGAACAACGTGCCGTTTGTGGCAACATAATCCAGCCCCGCCACCGCCAGGTTATTACTCGTTGTGAAATCGACACTCACGGGGCCAGTGCCGTCCGGCGAACGTGTGACTGTGATAGTGATATTCGTGGCAGCCTCATTGACCAGGTAGTTTGCCTGCGAGAAGTTGAAGGTCGCTTCATCGCCACGAATCGTCAGCACCGAGGAGCTCTGGCCGAGAACCACCCCGCTCGGGTTGAACAGGAACAGGTTTACCGTTTCATTCCCTTCGACCAGAGTGTCATCGAAAATTGGAACGGTGAAGGTTTTGCTCACCTCTCCATCCGCGAACACCAGATGTCCGCTCGCGGGGCCGTAATCAAGCCCGGCAAGGGCGGTGCCATCAATCGTCGCGTAATCCACCGAGGCTGCGCCGGAGTTCCCGGTAACTCGCACCACTGTGATAACGGCTTGTGTACCCTGCTCGCTCACGGTGTAGTTGGCCTGGCTGAAACCCATGATGCCCGCGCTGAAATCATCATCAACGATGGTCAGGGTTGCGGCGGAAAGCCCAAGGATGGCTGAGCCGGTATTCGGATTGACGGTCAACGCCAGATCAATCGTCTCGTTGCCTTCTACCAACAGGTCTTGAAGGATCGGAACCGTAAACGTGAGAGATGTCTGCCCGTTGCTGAAGGTCAGTGTGCCGTTGGTTGCGACGTAATCGGAGCCTGCCAGGGCTGTTCCATCCGACGTCGTGAAATTCACGGACACCGTTCCAACTCCTCCACCAGTCCTCTGGACAGTAATCAACGCCTGGCCCGCCCCCTCGCTCACCGTGTAAGTGGAGATGTCAAAATTGATCACATCGTCGTTGTTCAGGATAGTGACAGTTCCGGTTCGGATGCTGCCCAGCACCGCTCCCCCTTGCGCATTGAGCAACTCAATGCCGAAGACCCGGTCAGGATTTGAAATCAGATCATCAATAATCCGAATCTTTACTGTCTTCACGGTCTCACCCGGGAGGAAGTTAAGATTTGTATTTACCCCAATGTAATTGACTCCGTCCACGGCCGAGTTGGTGCCAGCTATGTCGAATGTGCGGAACTGGACCGACACGTTTGTCTGCCCGCCGATACTCCGCCGAATCGTCACCACCACGTTGCTGGCGTTTTCCAAAACATTGTAATTGGTAGTGCTGAGAATGAAACTGCCGGCACCTACATTTTGTCCGCCATTCAACCGGGCGATGTAGTTGCGGGTCACGCCGTCAAACTCGGTAAAACCGCCACCGACAACAATCTTCCCGTCCGGCTGCACAACCACGGTATTAATATAGTTGTTGGCGCCGCTTCCGAAATTGATCGATGTATCGAAAGATCCGTTAGAGAGCAGACGGACCAGCCGATTAGCGGGCGTGCCGTTGAAGACAGTATAACCGCCGCCCACGACCAGCTTTCCGTCAGCCTGCAAAGCAATCGAGCTCACGAATTCGTTGAACCCGCCGTTCGTGCCGGAGCCCGTGTCAAATGTGTTATCCAAGCTGCCGTCGGGGTTTAGGCGAGCGATCCGGTTCTTTAATACGCCATTAAAATTGGTAAATGTCCCGCCCACTAGAATCTTGCCACCGTGTTCGACGGCGAGTGTCAGCACTGAAGCATCTGCCCCGACTTGGCTGTTTAGGAACGACGCATCCAGGCTACCATCCGCGGTTAGCCGCGCAAGGTGTCCGCGAGGCACCCCATTGAAAGCGGTGAAATCCCCGCCAACAATCACACTGCCATCAGCCAGAACTGCCAATGTCCTAATCAAGTTGTTTGCCCCCAAAGCAGGATTAAAATTTGGGTCCACGAAGCCGTTCGCATCCAGACGAGCCACGTAATTGCGTGTGGCGCCGTTCACCGAGTTAAACACACCGGCTATAACGACCTTTCCGTCACTTGCCAGCGCCGCGGCGTAGACAAAGTTGTCCGCGCCGCTTACCCCAGCCATAAAGTTGGTGTCAACCGTGCCGTCCACCAATACGCGAGCGAGGTAGCCATTGCTCAAGCCCGAGTTCGCGGTGAACGCTCCTCCGGCGAGTATTTTACCTTCCCCTTGGAATGCCACGGCACGGACGGAATTATTGATGGCCGACCCCACATCGAAGCCCGCGTCAACGCCACCATTCGCATTGAGGCGGAGCAGGTGATTTCTGGTCAAACCGCTGAAAGTCGTGAAATCCCCGCCAACCACGAGTTTGTTATTGTTGGTCTGAACGGAGATGACATAGACCTGGGCGTTGGCGCCGGTATTGTTAAAGCTCGCGTCAATAGATCCAGCTTGCTGCTCATTTTCGACGATCGTGAGAATTGCGCTGGTAATTTGGTTGCTCAGCGATGCTCCAATCGGATTTGACAGCGACAGATCGATGGTGTGATCCACTTCCACCACGAAGTTGTCAATGACTGGAACAAGGAACGTTTTGTTGGTTTCGCCCTCCTTGAAGACCAGCGTTCCATTGGTCGGATAATAATGTACCCCAGGGATGGCGTTGCCGCTGTTGCCAGTGGCAAAGTCCACGCTGACCGTCCCCGTCTTCCCGAACGTCCGAACAACTGTGATAACCGCATTCGTTCCATTTTCGTTAATGACGTAGGCGTTCGAGGAGAGGCTCAGGAAGCCTGGGCCGAAGTCGTCATCTTCAATGCTCAACATGGTGGTTGGCTGGCTGCCGATAACCGCCCCCCCGCTCGGCGAGTAAAGCTCAAGCAGGAGAAACTCGGTTTCTTCCACCAGTGTATCGTTGACGAGGGTAACCGTAAGTTCCTTGTCCGCGTGGTCCTCATTGGTCCACGTCAACACCACGTTCGTCAGAGCGACATAGTCAGCACCGGCTTTCGCGGTCCCGTCCACCGTGCGCACCAGCACGCTGACCGCATTGGAGAAACCTAAAGTCCGTGACACGCTAATCCGGGCGGTAATATTGCTCTCCGAATAGATGAAGTTAGTGCCGGTGAAGTTCAGCACTCCATTTACGAGATTGTTGTTAATGATAGTCAGAGTAGCTGTGCTGACGGCACCCAAAATCGCTCCCCCATTCGCTCCGGACAACGACAGGATCACCGTTTCGTTCGTTTCCGAGAGGTAATCCGGAATAATTGGAATATTGAAGGTCTTGACGGTCTCACCGTCCCCAAAAGCCAGCGTTCCGGCTGTCGGACCATAATCCTCGCCTGCTGAGGCGGTGCCGTCGCTGGTGAAGAAATTCACCGTTACCACTCCGCTGCTGCCGTTGGTCCGGAGCACAGTGATGGTGATGTTCGTTTCGTATTCATTCACCGAGTAAACCGCGGAACTGAAGTTCAGAATGCCCGGAGCCAAATCGTCATCGATGATGGATAGGGTGGCGGTGGACTGGCCGAGTATGGCATTCGCGGTCACATTGGTGAGGAACAGGTTGACTGTCTCCACCCCTTCCACGTTCGTGTCGTTAAGAATTTGGATCGGAAAGAACTTGATCGTCTCGCCCGGCGCAAACGTCAGCGCGTCATTCACCGCGATATAATCAACCCCAGCCGTCGCAGTTCCACCTCCTGTGGTGCGGTAATCCACCGTCACGGATGTGTTTGTTGCTCCCGTCCTGATAACGGCGATGCTGGCACTCCCGCTAACGGCGTTTTCATTGACGTTGTAACTGTTCGCCAGGAAACTTACTTGGCTGTCATCGCTGATGATCGTCAGCGTGGCAAACGGGTCAGGCCCAAGCACCGCGCCTCCGGTTGGGTTAAAGAGACCCAGGTCCACGGTCTCCGGATCCTCGATTTCTTTATCATCGACAATCGGAATGATGAACGTGCGGAGTACTTCCCCTTCAACGAACGTCAGCGTGCCGATCACATTCGTGTAATCCAGGTTTGGAGTTGCCGTTACGTTGGTGGTGGCAAACCCGACCGTAATATCCCCGGACGTGCCGCCCACACGGCGCACCCTGATTACTGCTTGTTTCTGGTTTTCTGTCGCCGAGTAAAAAGCCGAGGCAAACTCCACGCCCCCAGAGCCTGCCAGGGAGCCGCCATGCAAACGGGCGACATACCGCCTGTCCTGCTCTCCAACTTGGGTGAATCCGCCACCGATGATGATCTTCCGGTCGGGTTGAATGGCGATGGCATTGACGAACGCATTCGCTCCGCTCCCGAAATTGATCGTTGGATCGGTCTTCCCGTTCGGGTTCAAACGGGTGATGTGACCGCGCGTCACACCGTTGAATAAGGTGAAATCGCCGCCAACCACGATTTTGCCATCCGACTGCATCGTGATGCCGAATACGGACGCGTTTGCTCCAGGAACCGCGGAGAGGAATCCGGAGTCCAAAGTGCCATCCTGATTTAAGCGAGCCATGAACCCGCGGGCAGTGCCATTGACCGTTGTAAAGGAACCTCCGATGAGAACCTTGCCATCCGGCTGAAGGGTGACCGCACGCACAGGGCCGCCAACCGCCCCGGTTCCGGGATCAAAGGAGGTGTCGAGCGAGCCATCGGTGTTGAACCGAGCAACGCCATTTCGAGGAACATTTGCAACTGTGGTAAAATCGCCGCCGATTAAGATTTTGCCATCCTGCTGGACGGCCACGGAATAAACCGTCCCATTCGCGCCAAGGCCAGGATTGAAACCCGCGTACAATGTGCCGTTTGTGTTTAGAATAGCCACACCCGGCCGCGCGATATTGTTGATCGTGGAGAAGCTCCCTCCAATAACCACCCTGCCGTCGTTCATCAGCATGACGCTATACACCGGATTATCCGGACCAGCGCCTGGGTTAAAAAATTGATCCAGGCTGCCATCTTTATTCAAGCGGGCGATGTGGTTGCGGTTCGTGCCGTGAACGATGGTAAAGAAGCCGCCGATCAGCAATTTGCCGTCCGGCTGCAAGGCGAGTGAGCGCAACGGCCGGTTGGGACCTTGTCCGACATTAAAGGTTGAATCGAGTGATCCGTCCGGCAACAAGCGCGCCAAACGATTTCGAGTCACATTGTTAAACCTTGTGAAGTCGCCGCCCACAATCAGGTTGCGATCCGGTTGCAGCGCCAAGGCATAAATTGGGTTGTTGGCGCCGACTGCGGATTCAAAGGCGGTATCCAGGGAACCTGCGGGCACATTGGACGACTCATCATCCACAATGGTCAGCACGGCTGAGCTTAGCGGCCCGACAACCGCGTTGCTGGCATTGAACAAACTAAAAAAGATGCTTTCATCGCCTTCCACCAAAGCATCATTTATGTTGGTGATAACAATATTTGCGCTGATTTGGCCGGGATTAAAGACCAATGTTCCATTGGTCAGAGCGAGGTAATCTTCGCCGTAGGTCGCCGTGCCTCCCGTGATTGCAAAGTCCACTGCCACCCTGCCGGCTATCCCGTTCGTCCGAACCACGGTGATATTGACGTTTGTGCCGTTCTCGCTCGTAAAGTAGAACTGCTGGTTAAAGGCCAGTTGGCCGTAGGCATCGCTGTCCAAAATGGTTGCAACCGCTGTGCCACGGTTCCCAATCGCACTAGCAACGCTCGGGTTCGCCAAGCGGAGATTGATCGTTTTATTTCCATCCACTACGAAGTCCTGCAAGAGCGCCACCTGGATGGTTTTTGCAGTCGCGTCTCCGCTGGGCCAGGTCAAGGTGTTTGTCATCCCAACAAAATCAACGCCGTTGATCGCAGTGCCATTGTCAGCCGCAAACTGCACTGAGATTGCTCCAAGATTTCCACCGGTCCGCGTGACTTGCACCCGCAGGTAGGTCGCATTTTCATTAGTCACGTAGGTCGCGCTGCTGAAGTTAAGCCTGCCTTGGGCGAAATCGTCGTCCACAATCGTTACTGTAGCGTAGGTAGAGTCGGTGGGCGTTCCCCCCGGCAAAGTCGCACCTCCGTTTGCGTTGGTCAGAACGAGCGTGATGGTCTCGTCAAATTCGACCGCGGTATCATTTAGAATCGGGATGTTTATGACTTTATTGGTGACACCTGAAGCAAACGTCACCGTTTGGGTCACTGTGGTGTAATCCTGCCCGGCCACAGCCGTTCCGTTCTGGGTATAAAACTGCACCGATACGTTTCCAACGCTGCCATTCGTCCGAACAATGGTTACGACTGCGTTTCCGCTATTTTCATTGACGGTGTAGGTTGGGCTGGAGAAAGCAAAAGTGCCATGGTTCACGTCATCGTCTCGAAGTTCAACAGGCGCGTTAAAATGCCCGCGTGTTCCGCCCAGCGGGATAAACTCCCCTCCAAGCGTTATGCTCCCTGCCTGGTTGCTCAGAAGCATGTCAAAAATCTCATCCCCTTCGATCAAAATGTCATTCAGGATTGGAATTCTGAAAAATATATTCCCGACCGCGCCCACACCTCTGGGAGCTATAAAGGGGAACTCCGGCCAAGTCATGGTCGTCTTCGCCTGAACGTAATCGGAGCCCGCCTGCGCTAAACGGTCGGCGGTGGTGGCGTCGGCTGACAACGTTCCCAACCGTCCATCGACACGGCTGAGGGTCACCGATAACGTTGGGGCAAACTCATCAACGGAATAAGTTGGATACGTAAATGTTGCACTTCCGGGCCCAAGCGTGTAACCCCCAATAATCCGCGCCACATTGTAGTGGCTAACTTTGTCCTGACGAGTCCAAACTCTTGTAAAGCCGGCATGAGCGACTTGACTGTGAGCGTTGCCACCCAAGTTAGTGAAGGAACCGCCTATCATGATGTTTCCATCGGTTTGGAATGACAGGGCGTTAATGGGATTGGGAGGATCAAAATTATATTTCCTGCACATGCCCGCAAATTGATTGTAGGCCGTATCCATGAAGCTTGTATCCAGCACGCCGTTCGTCATCAACCGGGCCAACCCCATGCGGCGAACACTATCAACGCTGGAAAAGATACCTCCAACGACTGCTTTTCCGCTGCGAGGGTCAAGTTTGATCGTGTAAACCGAATCATCCATCCCTCGTCCGATTTCGTAGGTCGTATCGAGGGATCCGTCTGCGTTCAGCCGCGCAATCCCATTGCGACTGCGATAATCAACATCATGGAAAGCTCCACCTATGAGCACTTTAAAATCATTTTGAGAACCGATCGTATACACGGGTCCATCCGCGCCGCCACCTGGGTCGAAAGTGGTATCCACCGCTCCGTTCGCGAGCAGGCGAGCAATTCCTTTGCGCTCGTAACCATTGAACTTTTCGAATTCACCACCTACCAGCACGCGTTGTCCAGCTACGGAGTTTTCAATGGTTGCATCAAAACTCCACACTGTGCCAGGATCTCCGTTCCCCTCGTTGACAACAATCGTGATGTTGCTGGCTGAACCAGGGCCGTAGGGAATCACATAAGTGATGGGACCGGTATAATTTGCAAAGCTGCAATTAAGGTCATTTCGGTATTCGTTCGTAAGACCACTGTCGAAAATGAGCGTATTTCCGTAGTAAACTCGGAGATCGTCGGGAACGCACGCCGGAGCGAAATTGACCGTCACTACCCCTGAGCGGGCGCCGGTATCAATGTTTGTTCTATATTCCAACGGGCCTACCCCGAATTGGGCCTGGGCTATTTGAATAGCCGTCGCCGAGTTATCTACCTGCAGAGCCCACACTGGGCCGTCGACTCCCGAGCCGGGATCGAACGAGACATCGAGCGAGCCATTGTCATTGAGCCTTGCGATCCCGTTTCGTTCGACACCATTGATGAGTGTAAATTCCCCGCCAATCAGGATCTTCCCTGTGCTTAGCACTACAACCGAACGAATTACTCCGTTCGCGCCGTCGGCAGGATTAAATGTCGTGTCAAGGCTGCCATCCGTGTTCAACCGCGCTACACAATATCGAGCCACGCCGTTGAATGAGGTAAATGCTCCTACCACCACGATCTTTCCGATATTGTTGGTGTTTGCAACCGTAGCTGGATAGAGCCCGATGTCGGTAACAAAACCGTCCGCACCTGTTCCCGGGTTGAAAGAAAGATCCAATGAACCATCGACGTTGATGCGTGCGATCCGATTGCGGAACTCCGCGTTATACCCAGTGAAGTCTCCGCCAATGAGGGTTTTTTGATCGGGTTGCACAGCTACCGCATATACAGGACCATTTGCTCCGGGGGTCGCATTAAAAGGAGGGATCGTGAAAGACACATTGGGAGGGTTCCAATCCCGGTCCGCCGCCCCGGCTGGCTGGTCATCGTAAAGAATAGTTACAGTGGCTGTTGGATTTGGGCCAAGATGGTAGGGGCCTCCCTCCGAGGGGTTCGGGTGCGGCTCACGCAATTCAAGAAAAATGTCCTCATCGAACTCCACCATGTTATCGTTCTGAATTGTTATAAATACTCTTTTGCGAGTTTCGTTAGCCGCGAAGGTGAGTGGAGGAATGGTGTCAATTGGCAGATAATCCTGGGGATTGATGATATCTGCGGTGCCATCTGTGTATGCCGTATTCGGATACGTTACCGCGAAGGCGTCGCTGTAATCCGAGCCTGCTTGCAGCGTAAAACCAAACAGGTTGATTGAGCGCAACCTAATAGTAGCAGGCCCCCCGCCGGGAAGCAAAACATCGATAGCTACCGTAGTCGCTTCCTCATCTACCCGGAAAACAGATCTCTCGAAGCTGAATCCGGCGATATCATTATTAATTTCCGCGATCGCTAAGGTTGCATTTGTCCTTGATCCCAGTGTGGGAATAATTAGCGCTGGATTTTCTCTCGGATCAGGCCTGGGATTAGACAATACAATGGGCACGATTTTATCTAGGATCCCCGTCCCACCATTGAGCACGCGGATTACAAAGTTCGTGCTCATTTGGTAGTCGTCAAAAATGAGCGTGCCGCTCGTGGGCACATAGTCCACATTGGGTCTCGCCTGATTGGCTGAACCATTAGGCGTCTCGTCCGTCGCATAATCCACCAACACCCTGCCTGTTGAACCTTGGGTTCGTGTAACTGTTATGAGGCCCCCCCGAACATTCCTCGGATCCAAACTCAAATCTGGTAGAATAAAGTTCGCAAATGGTCCAGGCGATGTCTCATCTTCGGTTACTTGATAAAAGGTGGAGCTAAAGTTGAACTGGCCGGCCGTGCTGACAAAGGGGATGGTCTCATCATCAACGATGGTGACTGTGGCCGAGCTCCCAGACCCCAATGTCGCCCCTATCGGGTTGGATAGCGTCAGTCCAAAGACCTTGTTGCTGGAGGTTGCAGAATTATCCAAGATCGGCACGTCAAAGGTCTTATTCGTCTCACCGGGGCCGAAGGTCAACGTCCCGCTCACCGAGATGTAATCGACACCAGCCAGGGCGGAGCCATCACTTGTGGCATAATCCACGGTGACATTGGTAGCAGCCGATGCGCCGTAGATCACGGTTACAGTGGCATACCCTGGAACGTTCTCGTTCACATAATAATTAGGCAGACTGAATTGCAACTCCCCGGAGGCAGGAGGTGGATTCGTAATCACAATTCCCGGCATGTTCCAGTTCAGTGTGTAAACCCCAAAACTGAAGTCATCAAAGCCGTTGATTTGTATGCGGTAAGCTTGGCCCGCTATTGCCTGGAAAATGATCCTGCTCTCAAGTGTGCCGGGTGAAATGTCGTCATTTTCGCGCACGACTGCCAGCGTCCCGACACTATCCCCGATATAAGCGCCCAAAGTAGTGTCAAAATCACTACCAATGGTGTCCATCACGACGCTCCCGCTCACCGGGGCCGTCCAGGTATACCAGACGGAGTTCGAGCCTATGAAAAAGGTCGGCTCGCCAGCTTCGAGGGTAGCGAGCGTCGTATCCCCGGTTTGGCTTCCATTGGGTCCAAAGATCGCCGTGGAGTTGGTGAAGTAATCGTTGATCGGGGCCTGCGCCCAACCGGCCATTGCTCCGAAAAGCAAAATGCAAGCGCCTCCAACGGCACTGATGAAACTTCGCAAAAAGTTTCGGCTCTTAAATTGTGTCCGCACTCTGTCTGTCTTCTGCATAAAAATAAACGAATACCAGCCCTTTCAGCCCGTTCCTGGGCCGACCTCAAAGGACTGCTCTCACACCCGCTCAAGGCGCCAACCGCCGGACCCGGTAAAACCGGCGGCCGAAAGCGCCTGCATTTACATCTGTAAAACTGGTAATGGGACCCGCCGCCGTAACTGACCCGAGCGAAGTCCAGTTCACAAAGTCCGTCGAAGCCTCAATTCCATAGCCCTGCCCAGTTTGGCCGCTAAAGTAAATCGTGAACTGTCCATTCAGGTATATGGAATTTCCCTGAATTGTCACGTCGATTGGATCATCACCGCTTAATCGAGCAACACCAGCCCGGGGCAGACCATTCACTAAAGTGAAATTCCCGGCTATAACCACCTTGCCATCCGACATCGGTGCGAGCGCAAATACGGTGTTATTGGCCCCTGTTCCCGGCTCAAACGTCGTGTCGAGCGTCCCATTTTGGTTAAGCCGTGCGAATCGATTCCGGTTGGTTCCGTTGATCGAGGTGAAATCTCCTCCCAGCAGCACCTTGCCATCCGGCTGCGAGGCGACTGCATAAACAATCGCGTTGGCTCCAGAGCCCGGATTAAAGCTCGTGTCCAGCGATCCGTCCTGGTTCAGACGCGCCACTCGGCTTCGATTGGTGCCATTTACCAGCGTGAAATCCCCGCCAATCACTACTTTGCCGTCCAATTGCACCGCCACCGAGAAAACAGCCCCAGTTACAATCACCGGCGGTTGGAATGAAAGGTCCAGTGTTCCGTCAGCATCCATCCTGGCCACGCGGTAACGGCTGATGCTGTTTACCGCCGTGAAATCGCCGCCGATAATAATCTGTCCATTGGTTTGCGCTACAGCGGAGTAAACGGTTCCGTTTGGCCCGGTGCCGGCAAAGAAAGTAGAATCCGGCGTGCCATCGGAACGCAACCGGCCCACTCGATTAAATGGCAACGAAAACGCCCCTGCCACGAAGCCTCGATTATTCGACTGGGGAAGGATTGCGAACACGGCCGCATTGATGCCGTTGGAACCGCTAAAGGAAGTTTCCAAACTGCCATCTCCTTGCAATTGAGCGAAACGATTCCGGCTGCTGGAGCCAACCAAACCAAAGTTACCGGCAATCAGCACGCGGCCATTCGAATTTGTCGCGACTGCCGAAACCAACGCGTTTGGCCCCACTCCAGGATTGAAACCTATATCTACTGCGCCGTTCGTCCCAAGCCGGGCCACAAAGCGGCGATCCAGCCCGCCCACGTTCGTGAATGCTCCACCAATGATGACTTTGCCATCTCCTTGCACTGCGAGAGTGCGCACCAGGCTATTGGCTCCCATCCCCGGATCGAAAGTGGCATCCGGGGTTCCAGGCCCAAAGTCGTCATCAATGATAGTCAGCGTCGCACGGAAGAAATTTCCAATGGTCGTGCCCCCGGTGGGATTCACCAAGGTCACTACAATGGTCTCATTCGACTCCTTGCGGAAATCATCGATAATCGGTATCACCATCGTCTGCGTTGCAACGTTGGCGGGGAAAACCAGCAGGTTCGAGGTTGCCGTGTAATCAGCGGGAGCCGTCGCGCTCCCGTCCGTGGTGAAGCAAACCACTGAGACTTCTCCCGTAAGCTGGCCCGTGCGAACGACCGTCACGATTCCGTTCGACCCATGTTCCACAACGGAGTAGTCGGTCGCGCTAAATTGCACGGATTTCTCGTCATCCTTGATGACCAAAATCCCCGGCAGGCCGATATCAACGATCACCGGAGCATTGGTTAAGAGGAGGTTCACCGTCTCGTCCAACTCGAACAAAGCATCATTGATCAGCGGCACGGTGAAGCTCTTCACCGTTTCACCAACGCCGAAACTAAGCGTCCCGTTTGTCGCAATGTAATCGAATCCCGCCAGTGCCGTGCCATCGGCGGTTGCAAACTGCACCGTAAACGATGTGTTCGTATTTCCGGAACGCACCACGTTAATCAATGCTGCGCCAGAGTCTTCGTAAGCATTGAACACCAGCGAGCCAAACTCGACGGTCGTTGGCACAAACCGGTCATCTCCATGTATCCGGGCCAATCGATTGCGGCTCAATCCATTCACCTCTGTAAATTCACCGCCGATCACGATCGCGGAATTAGGCTGCACCACCACTGCATTCACATTGCTGTTAGCGCCCGATGTCATGTTGAAGGTAAAATCAATCGAACCATTCGCGCGAAGCCGCGCAAAGCGACTGCGCGGGAACCCATTCACGCTAAGGAAGTCGCCCGCGATTGCGATTTTTCCCGCGCTATGGGCGGCAATCCCGTAAACCGAGCCATCCGGTCCAAATCCCGCGTTGAAAGAATTATCCACGGCTCCGGATGACGTCAACCGAGCCAGGTGCGGGGTAGCAGCCCCGTTAACTGTGATAAAATCTCCGCCCAGCAGGACCATCCCGTTCGTTTGAACCGCCACGGAGCGGACCAAACCATTCGCCCCTGAACCGGGTGAGAAGGTGCCGTCCACAGCGCCACTGGAAGTGAGTCGCGCAATACCGTTCTGCTGTGAACCGTTTATGTTGGCAAACGCACCCCCTGCCACAATCTTGCCATCTGCCTGAAGCGCCAGCGCGTAAACCGGAGCGTCCGCGGATGGAGTAAAAGTGCCATCCAGCGAGCCGTCCGAATTGAATCGAGCCAGCCGTCCGCGAGGTGTCCCGTTGACGAAGGTGAAATCACCGCCAATGACAATTTTACCATCGGCTTGCGCCACCGCGGCCCGAACGAGGTTGTTCGGCCCACCTCCGGGATTGAAGGTCACGTCCACATTGCCGTTCGCGTTCAAG
>JAQGOV010000481.1 GCA_028293425.1 Verrucomicrobiales bacterium | reverse complement strand
TGTGTTCTACTTTTCGAAAGTAATTTATATGGCCACGCTCGCTTTACCTGCTCCTGCAAACGCCGTCTTTGCGGAGACCTATTTTAAACCCTCGCTGGTTCAGGCGGAGGCACACTCAACAACCGCGACCACCTGCCTTCTGCTTTCCAGCCGTTCGCAGCCTCGAACCGCCAAAAAGCTAGCAGGTTACCAGGTGAACCTGGCCATGCACGAAGGCTCGCTGGTTCTGAAGGGCTATATGCTTAGCGAACTTGTCGGCCCTCGTCCGTACGTTTATCTCAAATTCACCAACGGCTCCGGGATCGACATCTCGGACGAAGTGTTCCTGGCCTGCACTACCGAGCTTCGCTTTTCCGCCGGCTTGTTTTTGCAAGCCTTGGCGCTGGCCAATCTCTCTGCTTCCACCTACCCGGTCGATACGAGCGTCCTGCCGGTGCCTGGACTCAATGCCGTGTTCAGCTTCCGCAATTACCCGACCGGCGCTCACACTTTTGAAGATGTTTTCAGCGTGGCTTTGCTGCCCCGGACTCTGCTTCCGTTGCCAAGCGGGGAAGATTCCAACCGCATCAGTGACCCGACTCTGAGCCTGACCCTGATGAACGGCAACCGCCAGGTGGGAGGTGCGGTGACTATTGGCCGGTGCGTGCAGATTTGAGTTCAGGAGCCTGTTGGTGCGTGGTTTCTGATTGGGTGCATCCATCCGGGAGCACCGCGTACACAGTGAAAGCTACTTCCCCGAAGCACTGCAAATCAAAGTGACAGGACACGAGCAGTGGTCATCCTCTCCCCGGCCCTCTCCTTCTTTGGGGTCCTTTGGGGAAGGAGAGGGGTAAGCGCCTCGCGGTTTGCGTGGTGCTTCCGAGGCGCGTGGTTTCTGAGCTGCCCAACTTTTAACATGGTTGCGGCCGGGACGTCCGCACTCCGATGCTTGGGCGGCCGCGCATCCTCGCGCAATTCGGGAAATTGCCCAAAGCAATGCTCCTTTGAAAGTGGCAGATTTCTATGTGAAAGCCATTCTGCCACGCTCGAAGCGGCTCCGGGAGGTTCCGGAGACTCCAAAACTGCCGTTGAGCAATGGGCAAATCGCCGAACTGCTCTCGCAAGAATCGGAAGCAGCCACGGGCCACCTGCAACGGGCCTTGCGAAAAGCGACCCAGGCGGCTTTTCTTTGGCCGGTTGAAGCCGGTGAACTCCTCGCGAAAAAAGAATCTCTCCAGCAACTTGCCGGAATTGGTCCTCATTTGGAGCGGCTGATCCGGCGCTGGTTCGAGGCTCCCCCGCCCTTGTCTGAGCTTTCTCCTCTCCGTCAAAATTTTCTCACGACCGCGCAGGCGAAGAGAATCCTGGCCAAACGCCCACAATGGGCAGACCAGTACCATGGCGACCTCCAAATGCATTCCAACTGGAGTGATGGCTCCGGGAAAATCAAGGACATGGCCGACGCAGCCCGCAAACGCGGCTACGAATATATCGCCATGACCGATCATTCCCAGGGTCTCAAAATTGCTGGCGGAATGGACGAGCAGGAACTTGCTGAACAAGCCGAGGAAATTGAGGCGCTGAACGCAAAGCTGAAGGCATCCCAGCAACACTTTCGCGTGCTTAAATCTATTGAAATGAACCTTTCGCCCGAGGGCCAGGGCGACATGGACCCGAAAGCTCTCAAAAAGCTGGACCTGGTCGTCGGCTCATTTCATTCCAAACTCCGAGTGACGGGCGACCAAACCGAACGCTATCTTTCCGCGCTTCGAAACCCAAGTATCCAAATTCTTGGCCACCCACGCGGCCGCATTTACAATCGTCGTCTCGGCCTGACCGCCGATTGGCCCCGTGTCTTTGCCGAAGTTTCGCGACTCAACAAAGCCATCGAGGTCGATTCTTACCCGGATCGCCAGGACCTGGATGTGGAACTCCTTCTCGTTGCCAAAAAGGAGGGTTGCCGGATTGCGATTGATACCGATGCGCATGCCCCTGACCAACTCGCCTGGGTTGAACTAGGCCTCGCCGCCACGCTCCTGGCAGGAATCCCCGCTGAAAGAGTGATCAATTTTCTTTCAGCGACCGAACTTCTGAAGTGGGCGAAAAGTGTGAAAAGCCAATAAGGGAGGCTAGGCCGAATACAGGCCGTGTAGACGGGTTTGATTATGGATTTCGCGGTTTGAGTGGCGTTGGCTGGGCTGGATGCGTTCAAAAGCGCCAGAGGACTGGACGCAGGCCAAAACCTGGCGGAATTCTCGAAGCTCCATGGGTTTCGCCATCTGCAAAAAATTGAGATGCGCCAATTCGCTCTCTCTTCAGGCCATTACGCTTAACCTCTTGGCCTGAAAGTGACTCGCCCCCGATTTGCTATTGGCCTCAGGGCACTGGCCGTGCAATAATCTGAATGCACACAGGTCAGCCCGAATCAAATCAGTAGGACAGGTGTATTTATGCTTAAGGTTACTGGCAGAGGTTCATTAACGACTTGCGACGGCATTACCCGCCGCGATTTCTTGCAGGTGGGCGCTTTGGGAGCCATTGGGCTGACGCTTTCCAAGTATGCGGCGCTGCAAGCGATGGGTGCGGTGCCCAAGGGCAAGGACGACAAGGCTTGCATCATGATCTTCAACCTGGGCGCGCCGAGCCAAATTGACACATGGGATATGAAGCCTGACGCTCCGCGGGAAATTCGCGGGCCGTTTAAGCCCATTAGGACCAACAACCCTGACATCCAGATTTCCGAGATCTTCCCACTGCACGCAAAGATTGCTGACAAGTTCTCGCTGGTCCGCACCTGTTATCACACTGCGGCCGCCGTCCATGATACGGGACATCAGATGATGCAAACGGGACGCCTTTTCACCGGCGGGATCAACACGCCTCACGCCGGCTGCGCGCTTGAATTTCTCAAAGGCCGTAAAACCGAACTGCCCGCCCACGTTATTCTGCCCGAACCGATGGGCCCTACCGGCGGCAATATGCCTCATGGCCAGGAAGGCGGCTTCCTCGGCAAAGCCTACGATCCATTTGTTCTGAACGCTGATCCTTCAAAAAAGGATTTCAAAGTTCCCGACCTGCTCCCGCCGTCCGACATTGGTGAAATGCGATTGGAACGCCGCCGGGAGCTCCGGGAAATCGTGGACGAGAAGGTGAAGAACTTCGAAGCCAGCGAAGGGGCGAAGCTGATGGACGCGAACTTTGCCTCGGCCTACCGCCTCATGACCAGCAGCCGCGCTCGCGAAGCTTTCGACCTCACCAAAGAGCCGATGAAAGTCCGTGAACGCTATGGCATGACTCGCTTTGGCCAAAGCTGCCTTTTGGCCCGCCGCCTGGTGGAAGCGGGTGTTCGATTTGTTACCATCAACACTTTCATTACCGTGTTCGATGAGATCACCTGGGACATTCATGGTTCCAAACCCTTCACATCGATTGAAGGAATGAAGAACATTGTCGCACCGATGTATGACCAAGGCTACAGCGCGCTGATTGAAGACCTGCACCAGCGCGGCATGCTCGACAGCACCATGGTTTGCAACCTGGCCGAGTTTGGCCGCACGCCAAAAATCAATCCCGCTGGCGGACGCGATCACTGGCCGCAATGCTGGACAGTCTATTTCGCGGGCGGTGGCGTCAAAGGCGGGCGTGTCGTAGGAAAGAGTGACGATATTGGGGCTTACCCGGCCGAGCGCCCCGTTAAACCTTCGGAGATCGTAGCCACCATTTACCACTCACTCGGCCTGGACCTCACAACCGAACTGCGAGGCCCGGGCGGTCGGCCGTTTCCGTTGGTGGACTACGGCACACAAGCCATTCGTGAACTGTTTTGATTTGCGTGCGCCTTGTGAAATTTATTAACCGTTGCATTTATTCGAGGAGGTCCGGCAACGAAAGCGGGCTCACCGGATTGTTCGCAAACTTAAGCTGCCATTTGACGTGCCTTCTTTTTCTGCTGCAGATGGGGTGGACTTTGGGCGCGGCTGCCGCTGAACCCGCTAACACCCTCAAGCTCATCCCCGACAAGATTTCGCTGAGCGGGCCAGCAGCCTACCAGCAGCTCCTGATTGAACGTTGGGATGGCCAGCACCTCACCGGCCAGCTCACCAACGGAATAAAAATCCGGGTGAGCGACCCGAAGGTGGTTCGTGTGGATGGCAATACTGTTTTGCCAATCACCAATGGCACAGCTCAAATTGTGGTTACCGTTGGCACGCAAACCGCCAGTGCCGAGGTGGAAGTGTCCGGCATGCAGAAAACTTTCGAGTGGAGCTTTCGCAACCATGTTCAACCTGTCCTCGCCCGCATGGGTTGCAGTTCCGGCGCCTGCCACGGAGCTGCTGCCGGCCAGAACGGCTTCAAGATCTCCCTCCGGGGCTACGACAACGAAGGAGATTACCTGTCATTAACCCACCATGCGTTTGGTCGGCGCATTGTTCCAAGCGACCCCGGTCGCAGCCTCCTGCTCCTGAAACCAACCGGAGCGGTGCCCCACAAGGGCGGCACCAAGTTTGACACCGCCTCGCTCGAATACCGAGTTCTCTCCGAATGGATCGCCGCAGGCACGCCGCCTCCCAAAACCAACGACCCTCGGATCGTGCGAATCGAAGTGCTTCCTGAGCAAGTCGTCGTGAAACCTGGGATGTCCCAGCAACTGGTGGTTCGAGCTCATTTCAATGATGGCCACTCCGAAGACGTCACCCGCTGGGCCAAATACACCTCGGCTAATGAAAGCGTCGCGCAAGTCAATGAACAGGGAACAGCCACCGTTTCGGGCTATGGTGAAGGGGCAGTGACGGCCTGGTATTTAAGCCGCATTGCGATTGCGATCATTACCGCTCCCTACACGAACACCATTTCTTCAGAAACGTTCGCCAGCGCTCCTCGGCGTAATTTCATCGATGACCTTATCTTGGAAAAGTTGAAGAGTCTCAACCTGCCCCCTTCGCCCCGTTGTTCGGACGAAGAATTCATTCGCCGTGTTTTTCTCGACACAGTCGGTGTCCTGCCCACAGTCCAGGAAACCCGCGAGTTCCTTGAGAACCAGTCGGCGGGCAAACGCGACGACTTAATTCAGCGACTGCTGAAGCGCACCGAGTTCGTCGATTATTGGACCTATAAATGGGCCGACCTGCTGCTTGTCCAAAGCCGCAAACTGAAACCCGCTGCCATGTGGTCCTATTACAATTGGATCCGGAACAATGTTGCGGCGAACACCCCTTGGAACGAAATAGTCCGGCAGGTTGTTACGTCCCAGGGCAGCACATTGGAAAACGGCGCGGCGAATTTCTTCGTTCTCCACGAGGATCCGAAACTGATGGCTGAGACCACTTCCCAGGCGTTCCTGGGCATGTCCATCAATTGCGCTCGTTGCCACAACCATCCGATGGAGAAATGGACGAATGACGAATATTTCGGTTTCGCCAACCTCTTTGCTCGTCTGCGTTCCAAGACCGGTTCGCGCGACGGCGAAAACATCATTTTTGCATCTGCCAGCGGCGATGTCGTACAACCTCTCACCGGGAAGCCGCAGCCCCCGCGTCCCCTCGAGGGCAAGCCGCTGCCCATCGATGCGACCAGCGACCGCCGACAAGCCCTGGCCGATTGGCTGGTGTCCGCGGAGAATCCATATTTCAGCCGCGCCGTTGTAAACCGGGTCTGGGCCAATTTCTTTGGCGTAGGTCTGGTTGAGAATGTGGATGACTTGCGCGTGACCAATCCCGCAAGCAACGAGAAGCTGCTTTCCGCAACCGCCAAATACCTGGCTGGGGAGAAGTTTGATCTCAAGGTTCTCATTCGCACGATCCTCGAGTCCGAAGCCTACCAACGCACCAGCACCGCGCTCCCCGGAAATGCGACCGATCATCGCTTTTACTCTCGCTACTACCCACGCCGGCTTACCGCTGAAGTGCTCCTCGATACCCTCTCCGAAGCCACTGGCGCGCCAACCAAATTCAAAGGCTACCCCGAAACGTGGCGTGCCCTTCAGTTGCCTGACTCGAATGTGGACTCCTATTTCCTCAAAACGTTCGGCCGCCCTGACCGTGAAAAAACATGCGAATGCGAGCGTAGCACCGAACCAAGCGTCACCCAGGTGCTGCACATGTCGAACGGCGACACCGTCAATCAAAAGCTCAGCGCCAAGAAAAACCGGATCACCCAGTTGATCGCCGATAAAACTCCACCGGAAAAAATCATAGAAGAAGCGTATCTTAGTTCGCTCAGCCGCTATCCCAGCCCCAGGGAAAAGGAAAGATTTCTCAAAAGCTTCGGAGACGTCGCTGAAAAAGATCGGCGCCCATTGATCGAGGATGTCTTTTGGGCTCTCCTCACCAGCAAGGAATTCCTCTTCAATCATTAAGCGAGCATGAGCCTCCAAAGCAGACCTTCCCCTTCCAGACTTCGCGTGCTCTGCGCTTTTGCGTTGAACTGGGTCACCGCCCCGCCAGCACGCGTTGAAATTTTTCCGCGCTTGCTCCAGCAGTTCGCCATTTTTCTCGCTCTCTTCTCCGCTCCGCTCCTCCCGGCCGCCGAGTCTGCCAAACCTGATTTCGCAAATGTGCAAGCCCTCTTCGACAAGCACTGCCTCGATTGCCACGAATCGAAGGACCCCGAAGGCGAACTCATTTTGGAAAGCTACGAAACCCTACTGAAGGGCGGCGAATCCGGCCCAGCCATCATCCCCCGCAAATCGACCGAAAGCCTGCTGTTGAAAATGATCCAGGGCGCCTTTGAAAAGGATGGTAAGAAAAAATTTATGCCTCCCGGCAAACGAGAGAAGCTAACTCCGGACGAAGTAGCGGTGATCAAAGCCTGGATCGATGCCGGCGCCAATCCATCAACCGACTTCAGAGTCAAAGAACTCGCTGTCCCCAAGATTGCTCCCCTAGGTCAGCCCAGAGATTCCATCTTCGCGCTCGCCTATGCGCCATCGACCAAACTCCTGGCCTTTGCCCGTCACGGCAAAGTGGAATTGCGCTCCGCGGAACATCGGAACCTCCTCCGCACCCTCCCCGCCCACCGAGGCGCTGTGAATGCGGTCGTCTTCACCTCCGATGGCAAACAACTTTTTGCCGCTGCCGGGGAAGCCGGCCTCTTCGGCGAAGTGCGCCAATGGGACACGACCACCGGCAAACTCATCCGCGTTTTCGAAGGGCACAAAGATGCCCTCTACGCGCTGGCACTCTCCCCGGACGGCAAGACACTCGCAACGGGCAGCTACGACCAAAAGATCAAGCTCTGGGACGTCAAAGCAGGAAAGGAACTGAAAACGCTTTCCGGCCACAACGGAGCAGTTTACGCCCTGGCCTTTCGGCCCGACGGCAAAATCCTGGCCAGTGCCAGCGCAGATCGCACAGTCAAGTTGTGGGATGTGACCACTGGTGAGCGCCGTGACACACTGTCTCAATCGCTGAAGGAACTTTACACACTCGCTTTTAGCCCGGACGGCAAGCGCCTTGCCGCTGGTGGTATCGACAACCGCATCCGCATTTGGGAGGTAAGCGAGAAAGCGGTTGAAACGAGCAACCCGCTTATTCACGCCCGTTTTGCGCATGAGGGCGCGATTCTTCGGCTGGCTTTCTCTCAGGATGGCAAGCTCCTCCTTTCCTCCGCCTCGGACAAGACGGTCAAACTTTGGGAACCCGCTGAGATGAAAGAGCGCCTTGTCCTTCCTGCTCAGCCCGATTGGCCTTCCGCTCTGACCTTTGCTACTGCCGCCACGGCTATAGTTGGCAGGCTCGATGGCACCTCGGAGTTCTACGACACCGCCACCGGTAAAGTCCTGCCGCCAGCAAAGCCCGAGTTGACTCGCGTCGAACCACGCGGGCTCCAGCGCGGTGTTGCCACCCGGATCAAACTCTCCGGCAGCAATCTCGTAAACTTGACTGAGTTGAAACTCCACAACTCGAAGTTGGCGGGTTCATTTGACAAATCTACCAACAACTCTCCTAACGAAGTCTGGACAGTCATCACTCCTGCTTCAGATCTCCCGCGTGGTACCTATGAAGTTTCGGTCCTCGGTGGAGGTGGCGAAAGCAGCCGCGTCAAACTTTATGTGGACGATTTGCCTCAGCTCACTGAATCGGGAGCCAAGGATATTCCTACCATTATCACCAACCTTCCAGCCAGTTGTTGGGGTGTCTTGAACCCGATGGGCGATGTGGACACCTTCGAGTTCGAAGCCCGAAAGAGTCAAACAATGGTCTTCGACCTGAATGCGAAGCTGCTCGGCTCCAAAGCGGACGCGGTTCTAACGCTCACCGATGCCGAAGGGAAAGTGCTGGCCAGCAATAACGATTTCGACGGCAGCGACCCATTCCTTGCGCACACATTCACACAGGATGGCAAATACCAGGTGCGTGTGAGTGAACTCCAGTTGGGCGCTTCGGCTGACCATTTCTATCGACTATCTCTCGGTGCGCTCCCCTATGTTGTTGGCTCGCATCCCATGAGTGTCGGCACCAACTCGGAAACGGCAGTGGAGTTGATCGGCTTCAATCTTCCAGCCTCCGCCAGTGTGAAGGTGAAACCAATTCAAGGCGGCGAAATAGATTTGCCTCTTGATCCTGAAAAGTTCCGCAGCCGCCGCACCTTCAAACTGCTCGCCGGAACCGGCCCGGAACTCCTCGAAAAAGAACCGAATGACCAACCGGCTCAGGCCATGAGCATCCCCGCGCCCTCTGCCGTGAACGGACGTATTTTCACGAGCGACGGAAATCCTGATGCGGACCTTTATCGCTTTCCTGCCAAACAAGGGCAGAGCTGGATGATCGAAACCGTGGCTGCTCAGCGCGGTTCACCCATCGATACGAAAATCGAAATACTGCATCCGGATGGCAAACCCGTGGAGCGCCTCCTCTTGCAGGCGGTGCGCGATTCCGCGATCACTTTTCGCGGGATCGATTCCAACAACCCGGATTGCCGTGTCGATAATTGGGAGGAGATGGAACTTAACGAATACCTTTATCTCCAGGGCGAAGTCGTCAAAATCTTTCGCATGCCCCAGGGGCCTGACTCGGGCTTTTTGTTTTACACATCCGCCGGGAAGCGCAGCGCCTTTTTCGATACCAGCGCCACCGCACACGCGCTCGATGAGCCTTGTTACGTCGTTGAACCGCATCCCCCCGGCAGCAAGCTGGCCTCCTCGGGCCTGCCTACTTTCAAACTGTTTTACGCCAACGATGACGATGGTGAACGCAAGCTCGGCTCTGATTCGAAACTGAATTTCATGGCACCGACCAATGGCGACTACCTCGTCCGTGTTTCGGACACGCGCGGTTTTGGTGGAGACCGCTTCGTTTACCGGCTAGTGGTCCGCGAAGCCAAACCTGACTTTAAGGTAACCCTCGCGGGCGCAAACTTAACCATTCCCGCTGGAAGTGGGCAGAGCTTCACCGTGAGTGCGGAACGCATCGACGGCTTTGAAGGCGAAATCCGGGTCGATATCTCCGGGCTGCCACCTGGGTTTACAGTTTCCACTCCCTTGACCATTCAAGCGGGCCAGACCGAAGCCCGCGGAACCATTTACGCCAATCCAGATGCCCAACAGCCCACCAGCACCAACTCCATGACCAGCAAAGTTGTGGCCTCGGCTACGCTCAACCGGGTGGCGACAACACACGGCGTGAACAATTTTGGAAGCATCAAGCTCGCTGCCAAACCGAAGCTGCTGGTGGCCTTGGAGCCTTCGCAGCAACCCGGGAGCACAAATAGTTCGGCCACCGTCCAGCCAATCGAGATCACAATCGCTCCAGGCCAAACTGTCCCCTCCTGGCTCAAAGTCCAACGCAACGGCTACGACGACCTCATCACCTTCACGGTCGACAATCTCCCCCACGGCATCATTGTCGATAACATCGGCCTGAACGGCGTGCTGATCCCAAAAGCTCAAAATGAACGCGAAATCTTCTTCACCGCCGCCAAATGGGTTCCTGAGCAAGACCGCCTCTGCTTTGCCATAGAAAACCAGGCCGGCCGCCAAACCTCCCGCCCCGTCATGCTCCACGTCCGCAAACCGGGGCCAAAAATGGCCGTGAGCGGCAAATAGATTTCGCGAGCCGCTCAAGGTTTTTCAAAACCGCTTTCCGCCACCCGTGTCAATGTAGCCGCTCACCTTTGGCGCGAAGCTTTGCTGGCCCGATGAACCGGTTGTGCAGCCGGAAACAATTGTGGCAAGTAATAGAAATACGAGCGGAGTTTTGAGGACAATGAGAGCTTTTAGTTTTTGCATTGGCTCCTGTGAACATGATTCAACCGACGCACAGTTCAAGTTGTTTTTTGTCGATTTTGCATTGGGCTCAACTCTAATCGAGAACAGTTGAGGGCAGAGTTCTAAATGCCCCTCGCTCAATATGCCCCGCCGATTCTATGGCGCTACCGCACGATAAAATCTTTGCTTTTCATCGATGGCATTGGCATCGATCATATAATTGGTCGTTTGGCTGCTGATAAAGTTGGTCAAGGGGGACCAGTTTTTCAAATCCCAACAGACATCGATCCGGTAATTCAAGCCAGCTTCGCCGACCAGCGACAGCCCAATCCTCCCGCGTCCAAGGGGAACTGGCGTTCCCAGACGCAAAAGTGCTTTACCGCGCCTTAACGCCAAGCTGCGATTGCCGCCAGCCGCAATCGCTACCACCCCGCTTAATCCAGAGGGAACTGCGGTTTGTCCGAAACCTGAAGCTCCCCAGGCGATCACGCTGCCATCGCTCTTCAGCGCCAGGCTGTGCGATTCCCCCGCGGCAATGGCCGCCACGCCACTCAGCCCGGCGGGAACAGTCGCTTGCCCAAAATCATTGCCGCCCCACGCCACAACGGTGCCGTCATTTTTCAGAGCCAAGCTATGAGACCCGCCGGCCGCGATGGCAATGACGTTGTTGAGATCACTGGGAATTGTTACCTGCCCGGCGTCATATAGACCCCAACCGACCACGGTGCCGTCACGCTTCAGCGCCAGGTTGTGGTACTTCCCGGCCGCGATTGATATCACATCCACGAGATCGGAGGGAACATTTGCCTGGCCATGGTCGTTATTTCCCCAGGCCATCACTGTCCCATCCCGGCGCAGGGCCAAGCTGTGGTCCCGGCCGGCGGCAATTGCCACCGCATCCATCGGTTCAGGCGGCCCGCTCGTTTGGCCGCTTTCATTGTTACCCCAGGCCAACACGCTTCCGTCGCTCGTGAGTGCCAGACTATGGAGCAGGCCTGCCGCGACGCCGACCACGTGGTTTAGTCCGAAAGGGACACCCGCCTGGCCGAATGTATTATCTCCCCACGCAACCACACCTCCGTCGGCCTTTAAGCCCAAACTGTGATACCCACCCGCTGTAACCGTAGTTAAGTCCACCAAAATGGAAGGCACGGTGATTTGTCCGGTATCGTTATTCCCCCATCCCACCACACTTCCATCTCCACGCAAAGCAAGGGTATGAAGCCGGCTGCTCGCGATTGTTACGACACCCGTTAATCCGGACGGAACGACAGTCTGGTCGTTCTTCCCCCACGCTATGACCTCGCCGTTGTCTCGCAGCGCGACGCTGTGGTCGGTGCCCCCGGCTACCGACACAATGTTGGTTAAGTCAGGTGGCACGGTCGTTTGTCCCTGGCCATTTCGGCCCCAGGCGCGCACCATGCCATTGCTCATCACGGCCAAGCTATGGTACATTCCTACTCCAATGGCCATAACACCACTAAGGCCGCCTGGAAGGCTCGTCTGCTCAGAGCCATTGTAACCCCAACTCACTACGTTTCCGTCGCCCTTTAATGCCAAATTATGATAGCCGCCCGCGGCAATCGCAACCACCCCCACGGCAGAGGACGGCACATCTGTTTGCCCAAAATAGTTACCGCCCCACGCCACCACGGTCCCATCATTCCGGAGCGCCAGACTATGGTCCACTCCCGCAGCAATAGCAGTCACCCCGGCCAAGCCCGGTGGGACATTTGTTTGCCCGTAGAAATTCCCACCCCATGCAACGACCGTTCCGTCGCCCAGCAACGCCAGGCTATGTTCTCCGCCCGCCGCAATGGCCACAACACCGGCCAAGCCGGCCGGGACGGTGGCTTGTCCCTGCTTATTTCCACCCCACGCAATCACCGTCCCGTCATTCCTCAGCCCCAGGCTGTGATCCCTGCCTGCTGAAATGGCGGTGTAGTGCGCACCCGCTTCCACAAAAGGCAGCATCTGATCACCCCATCCCACGACAACACCGGTCGCCGGGAGCGCAGCCAACATCGGCGCGGCTTGCATGAAAAGTAGAATAGTAAAAAGAAGGATAGAGTCCGTTCGTAGCCAATAATTGCTCCCATGCCTTATGAACGCGGTTGTCCCCATATATTACTGTGTTGGTTGCCCAAGATTAGGCCATTTCGCTTACGGGGAGACAAGTAAAAAAGCGTGCATGGCGAAGCGTGCGCTTCAGGGAAAATGGTTTGCGCAGGGTTGTTGAACGTCATTAAGGTGGCGCGTGGCAGACACTGATTCTGAAGATCTGTTCGGCTTCGGCAACGCAAAGGCTCCTGCGGGCATGCGAAACACGAGCACCGGCGGTGTGCTGGAGGCAATGATAGTGCCGTCGCTCCGATTGGGTGGTTATTCCTGCCAAATGCAAACTCTCATTGGGTGCCGCCCCGGTGGCCGGGCGCACAAGGTGGATGCAATCGCGGAAAAGAATGGCAGCCAGATCCTGATCTCCTTGAAGTGGCAACAGGTCAATGGCACCGCTGAACAGAAGGTGCCTTTCGAGGTCATCTGCCTGGCCGAGGCAATCAAATGCGGGCAATACAAAAAAGCTTACCTGGTTTTGGGTGGCGAGGGCTGGACGTTGCGGGATTACTTTGTGGGCGGCGGATTGAATGCGCATCTTGTGCATGCGGATAAGGTCCGGATTGTGACATTGGAGAAATTCGTGGGGCTGGCGAATCAGGGGGCACTTTAATCAAAGGATGAAAGGGAAAACAAAAAGGGTGCTGCCGTTGCCGGAAGCACCCTTGGATTAAAGCAGAATTGAATTACGCGGCTTCTTCGCTCTCGAGGAAGCCCTGGAGCTGGCGCACACGTGTCGGGTGACGGAGCTTGCGCAAGGCCTTCGCCTCAATCTGGCGGATGCGTTCGCGAGTCACCTTGTACTGCTTGCCCACCTCTTCGAGAGTGCGCTGATAGCCGTCCACGAGGCCGAAGCGGAGTTCAAGGACGCGGCGTTCGCGTTCAGTCAAGCTCGACAGAACCTGGCCGAGCTTTTCCTTCAAAAGGCTGTAGCTGGTCATGTCGAGCGGGTTTTCGGCGGACTTGTCCTCGATGAGGTCGCCGAAGCTGGCATCGCCGTCGTCGCCGACGGGGGCCTGCAATGAAATAGGCTGGCGAGCCATCTTGAGGAGAGCGTTGACGCGCTCCACAGGGATGTGCATTTCATCAGCGATTTCTTCAGGAGTGGCTTCGCGGCCGAATTCCTGCATGAGCTGCTTCTGGGCGCGCCAGAGCTTGTTCATGATTTCAATCATGTGCACGGGGATACGAATCGTGCGGGCCTGGTCGGCGATGGAGCGGGTAATAGCCTGGCGAATCCACCAGGTGGCGTAAGTGGAGAATTTATAGCCACGGCGGTATTCAAACTTCTCAACGCCCTTCATGAGGCCCATATTGCCTTCCTGAATCAGGTCGAGGAAGGATTGGCCGCGGTTGGTGTATTTCTTAGCGATGGAGATGACGAGACGCAGGTTGGCTTCAACCATTTCGGTTTTCGCCTGGTGGGCGTGTTCTGCGAAATGCTTCATCTGAGCGTAGGCCTTGAGGTACTGCTCCGCAGGCATGCGCACGAAGTCTTCCAGCGCCTTGATCTTGCTCTTTTCGGAGTTGATCAGGGAG
>JAQGOV010000675.1 GCA_028293425.1 Verrucomicrobiales bacterium | reverse complement strand
CATCCCATCAACAGGGCCGCCCCCAGGAACAGAACCGTCCGTTTGCGCATGCAGCCTCCGCAGCATCGATCCGTAAATGGGCCGATGCGATAAAACCTAAATTCCGGCGGCCGGCCTCGCCAGTCGGGAACGAGAGACCCGCCCGGAATCGATGCGGGCGATCCGGATGCCTTGCGGATCCGGTGCCGGAAAAAGTTTATTTCGTAATGGGCCCGCAAGTCCGCGGGCGGGGACGGCCATGGCGGATAACCGGGATAACGATCCCCAAAGCGAGAAACTTCCCCTGTCAAAGTCCGCGCTGTATATCCTGGAGGAAAGCCGCATGGTGCTTCCCGGCATCCAAGCGCTGTTCGGATTCCAGTTGATCGCCGTGTTCAACGATGGGTTCGACAAGAAGCTGGGGCCCGGGGATCAGAAATGGCATCTGCTCGCCATCGCCCTGGTCGTCCTATCGGCCGGCTTGATCATGACGCCCGCCGCCTACCATCGCCAAACCTCGCCGCGCGAGGTCACGGAAGCTTTCATCCGCATCGCCACGCGGTTCCTGCTTTGCGGCATGCTGCCCCTGGCCATGGGCGTGTCCATCGACTTCTATCTCATTGCGAAGATCATCCTTCACGATGCGTTCAGCCTGCCGCTGGCCCTGGCCCTGTTCGCGATATTGACCGCTCTCTGGTTCGCCTTGCCGCGCCTGTGGCCGCCGCAAAGGCTCCGGGCCGTGGGAGAAGGCGGCAGACGCCCCGCCGCGCCCTGAATCAGGCGTGGATCTCGTGCCTTTTCATCGGCCGGGATTCGGACGACTCCCCGTCTCCGAGGATGGCCGCATCCACGCTCCACTTGCCTCCGCCCTTGCAGGCCATGTATAGGAAGGTCCAGCAATAGATGAGCGCCGGTTCCCCCTGATTGGCCGCGGGAAAAAACTGCATGCCGAAATGGAATTTCCAATGGAACTGCATGTAGGCCACCGCCATGGTGCCGCTGGCCAGGAAAGCCGCCCAGGTCGTCAGGAAACCGGCCGCGACGGCCAGGCCCGTGACGATCTCGATGATGCTGCCATACCATCCCTGCGTCCACATATGCGGTTGGTACTCAGGAGGGATCAAAAGTCCCGTCAGGCCTTGCAGGCCGTGAAAGGCGAATAAGAGCCCCACGATGATGCGTAGCAATGCGTACACGGCTTCGGTTCTGGGCCGCAGAAATTTGGTGAGCATGGTATTCTCCTTTTTCATCCTAATCTAACTTTCATCATGGCCAAACGTTCGGCCAATTTATCCAGGTTCTGGCGGTTCCCTTCCACCGCGAACCCCTTGATCTTGTCGAACCCGGCCGCGGTCTCGAAGAGCATCCGCCAAACCACTTCGGTTTTTTCCGCCTTTTCCGCGAACGTGACCGTCGCCCGGAATTTCGGGGCCGAAATGTGATCGAAGACGATCCGTTCGGGTTTCACGATTTCCACGAAGACGCTTATGTTCTTATAATCCGTGCCGTCGGGCCCGTGCATGATGAAATTCCAGGCGCCCCCGGGCCTCGGGTCGAATTCATGGAAGGTATTCGTGAACCCTTTCGGCCCCCACCAATGTTTCAGGTGCTCCGGATCGGTCCAGGCCTGGAAGACCAATTCCCGCGGTGCATCGAAGACGCGCGTGCTGAGGATTTCCCGATCCGACGTATCCGATGTTTTGCTTGCATCGCTCATAGCGTTCTCCTTACGTTTCCTTGCCCCGTCATTCCCTAGTCGATCGGGAGTCCGTGATTTCGACAAAGACGCTGTTATTTTTTCCGGCCGGGTTTCTTTGCCTTTTCGTTTTTCTGCATTTCCTTCAAATATGCATCCAGACGGTCGAATCTTTCATCCCAGAGGCGGCGATAATCCTCGGCCCAATCGGCCACTTACGTGAGCGGGGCCGCCTCCAGCCTGCAAGGGCGCCATTGGGCCTCGCGGCCGCGCGTGATGAGGCCGGCGCGCTCCAACACCTTCAGGTGTTTGGAAACCGCGGGCAAGGACATTTTGAAAGGTTCCGCCAATTGATTCACGGTAACGGGGCCGGAGACGAGACCGGCCAGGATGGCGCGCCGGGTGGGATCCGCCAGGGCGGAGAAAATGGCGGACCTTTCGTCAAGGTCCGCAATCGCAGTCCTTATCTGAAGAAAACGGTTTTCGCCAGGCTGGAATTCGCGTCGGTGGCCAACCGCACCACATAGGCTCCGGGCTTTACGCTCCGGCCGGGGGCGCCTCCCAGGTCGAAGGAAGCCTTATGGAGCCCGGGCTCGCCGCGGCCATGGGCCAATTGCCGGACCAGGGATCCCTGCATGACGTACAAGCCCAGATCCACCCAGCCGCCGTTCAGGTTGGAGGCCACCGAGTAGGAGATTTCGTTCCGGCCGGTCAGGTCATCGCGCTGCACCGATAGGACCGCCCCGTTGGAGCCGGTATTCTGGATGGTGGAAATGCCGGTGGTATAAGACAGCGAGACGTAGCGAGCCACCGTGTCCATGGTGGAAGCGGGCGCATGGGTGATATCCCAGACCATGATGCCGCCGTAGCCGTTGTCGATGGAGTAGCGGCACTTGGCCGCGATGTCGGCCACGTCCGTGATTTCATTGTCGGTGTCGAAACCGAATCCCACGCCCTGGATGTTTTTCGCCACGCCCTTGTCCAGCACGGGCTTGAAGAGGCCGTCCATGTCCTTCACGCGGTTGTAATAGGACATGTTGTTGAGCTGATCGACGTAGGGCGCGATGGCGGAAGTGCAATTCGGGTACCAATCGGTGGCCACGGCGGCGGTCATCATCGGCCGGGGCGTCATCTTGTTGATGGAATCGCGCAGCTCCTTATGCAGGCTCTTGAACTTCGTCACCATGCCGGGGTTGTCGTTTTCCTCGCCCGCTTCCCAGTCCATGTCCACGCCGTCATACCCGCCCGAACGCACGAGGTTGAGGATGTTCTTGACCAGGATGGTCTGGGTGCCGGCGCTGCTGGTCGCGGCCGAAAAATGCGGGCTTTCCCCCGCGCCGCCGATGCAGACCAGGGCCTTCACGCCATGCTGGTGGCAGGCGGTGACGAATTGCTGGGAGTTCATGGCCAGGCTGCCCGGGTTGATGCTCCCGTTGGTGGAGACGGTGACCTGGAAATTGAGGAGGTGGGTGAATGCCTTCCAGGACACCTGCGAAGTGCTTCCGGTGAAAATGTAGCCGGCGGACCAGCCTACGTATTTTCCCTTGTATTGAGCGTGAGCGGAACCTATCGCGAATATCATGGCAGCGGTCAAAAAAAGTTTTTTCATACCCAACCCCCCGTACGAAAAGAAAGGCCCCGGCCGGACCGGCCGAAACGGCCGGGTGGAAAAATCATGCGAAGGCGGGACCAACCTCACGCAATATCGAATGGGCCCGGGGATTCCACCGGGGCTGATGATTGCACTATTGCATTCGGCGACCAAGGCTTCCGAAAAGCGCCGAATCGCACGGATAGCGGCCTTCGGCGCCACTAAGATCGCTCTAGTATGGACATTGTAGCGACATTGTATAGGCATTATGGACGAGGGGTTATGGGAAGGTAAGCCCGCGAGTTTTGGGGATTTTTCGCGGGATTTTCAAAATCCGATTTCTTCCCAGGCCGATGTCGAGCCAGCGGGATCCCGTTCGACTAAGGGGTGAAACGGCCGGCGATCGGTCCGGAAAGGAAGCCATGAAATATCTCTGCCTGGTTTATCTGGATGAAAAAATGCGGGACGCCTTGCCGAGGGCGGAACTGGAGGCATGGATCCGGGACGCCTTCGACAATGACGAGGCGCTCCGGAAAAGCGGGCACTTTCTGGCGTCCCAGGCGTTGCAATCGGTGCAAACGGCCACCACCCTGCGCGTGCGGGGCGGCAAAATGTCCCTGAACGATGGGCCCTTCGCTGAGACAAAGGAACAACTGGCGGGCTTCATCCTCATCGAGGCCCGGGATTTGAACGAGGCGATAAACGCGGCGGCGAAGATTCCCGGA
>JAQGOV010000458.1 GCA_028293425.1 Verrucomicrobiales bacterium | reverse complement strand
GAACCTCGGTCCCGCTGCCACCTGGAACGTTGTCACCGGCTCCCCGGCCCTCAACGGCACCCTCTACCAACAAACCGTCAGCCCGGCGTCGGGCAATCGTTTTTATCGGCTGAAGTTGTAACGCAGCCTCGCATCTGGACAAGGAAGCGCGAAAGCCCGCGGATCAATCAGGTCTCGGCCCTCCTTCGCTGGGGCTATGAAGGGGAGGAACCTGCACCGAGCCATCCAGCCGAGGTCGGGGCACACCGACGGGGCTTGGGGAAGGGGCAATGACGAAACCAGAATGAAGAATGACGATCCAAGGATCACCTCGAACTCATCGGCAGGATGCGCTGAAAGTTGCTGGATTCGGAGCGCAGCTTCATGTGCGTGTTATCCAGAAGTTTGCGGCCTTGAAAATCACCATAGGTGGCGCGGTTGAACCAGATGTTTTCATCCAACCGTGTGCGGTCGACGAGGTAATAAAACTTCTTGAGCGAGCCGAGCATGCCTCCCCAAAGATTGACCTCGGAGAGCAGATTAATCTCGGCGCGAGCGATTTCGTATTCCTGCTCGTCAACCCAGACTTTGCCGGCGACCTGGTTGATGAGTCGGTCCGCCATCTGTTTCACCGGGAGATTTTGGCTGATGGGCTGAAACGCCAGGACATAGGTGGGCCGTCCATTGTAGTTGGTGCGGGACAGAAGCTTAAATTGATATTTGGAGAGCAGGTCGGGCGTCAGATATTTCTCCCAGTTTTCGTCCCGGCGCGCCGGTTTGTCACCGATTCTGACTTGCTCCTGGGCCGCTTTTTCTTCCTGCTTGCGAAATTCGGTTGCGTTGAGCGCCTTGCCGTTGACCTTCATCGCCAGCAGCGAGCCGCTGCCTTCCTTGAAGAAGAGCACCTTTTCTTTCCGCTCCTTCACGCGCCCCTGGTCATCGAGTTCCTCGTTGATCGAAAGTTTTTTGTAGGTGTATTGCTGGTGCTTGCTTTGTGCGGCAGAAGAAGCCTGAGCGCGGGCGATGATGCGTTTGGCGATTTCTTCGCCAGTCAGCGCGGCCGGCGAGCTGGTCGAGGAAAACATGGCCGCAACGCTTAAGAGGTAAACGACGGCTGCCACCCAAAATCCCCCAATGTTACAACGCGCTTTCATTTCAATTGCTCTACAATACTGACGAATCCAATCTCCAGTTTACTCACTTCTTCGGTTCCCGCCAGCGTAGATGTAATCCAGTTCATATCTTTCGCAGCGCCTTGATAGGGTCGCCGACGCGCACGTGCCCCGAGCGAATTACCTGGGCCAGCACGCCTTGCTTGCCGTCTTTCATCCGTTGTTGCAATCCGGGATGGATGCGTTCCATTTGGTGGCAGGGCGTTCGTGGTTCGTAGAGGAACACCACAGCCTCGCCGACCTGAATCTCATAACCCACAAGGTGTTGCAGCGGGATACCCGTGGTTTCGATGTTCGAGCGGACGACTCCGGGTTCGATTATGGCGATGCCAAAAGCTTCGGAATGCTCCCGGATTTGCTCGCGCTCAATCAACGTGACTTGCCGTTTGGTGGGCTGGCCGGAGCTTTTACTTTTCCTGTTAAAGTAGCGGATATCCTCCCGAATGCCTTTTCCAGCAACCAATTCGATTTCAGGCAAGGGGAGAAAAGGATCCCCTGAGTGCTGCGGGTGAACGTGCAAAGACGCTACTCGCCCTTGAGCAGAATCTGCCAAGTTTTTTTGCGCTCGTGTCGGAACCATGTTGAAGGATCACATGTAACACATTTACGGGATCCCTCAATGAGTTTTTAGCCCAACGGGGAGGGTATCGCCGAGAGCACGGGCTTCATCCGCGGATTCGAGCGTTACGATCTCGCGCACCATCTGAATCCAGGAAGCCGACGCCTTCGTCTTTTCAAGGAATTCAGCCGCGCGTTTTCGGGTGCTGTCATCCAAATCCCTGGAGCGATCCCCGGTGAGGCGGGCCATCTGCGCGATGGCAAAGGGAGCGCCTTCCAGCTTCTCGCCATGCTCGATCAGGAATGAGAGCCATGCTTTCGCGATGGCAGGAGCCACCACTTTATGACTGCTGCCGTAGATGGTTACCCGCGAGCCCAGCCGACCCAACGACCAGGCCCAGGCACCACCGGTAACGCTGGGCTGGCCGAGGCGTTCGATAATCCATTGTCCCAGTTCGGCTTTGTCCGCCGGTTCCAAATGTTCCAGCGATGCACCCAGCCGCACCATTTCTTCAAGGCCTTCGGGCAGCACGCCTTTGGGTTTGACGATGTTCTTCGGAGCGTTTGGCGGAATTCGGTTCGCGAGATGCGGCTTGAGGAATGCCCAAATTTCATGTTGACGCGCCTCCACCAGCCCGCCCGCAATGCGCCGCCACATGACCCAAAATTCGGTCCAGATTGGTTTTTCCTTATGGAATTGAACGCTCTCGCCGAAGAGCTTGAACATTTGCTCGCAACGCCAATCGTCGAGCGGATAACCAAATCCCGGCCGCAAGGTGTAGCCGGCCAGTTGCAGAAAAATCCGTTCGTGATCGGCGGAACGCCGGCGTCGGGATGCGCCCGCGAAGAGCGCTCCCCAAAGCTCGCGAAGCACCGGCACGCGCCATTCGGCCCGGGTGCCAAGAGTGCGCTCCAGGCTCGTCCAGAGTTGTTTCACATCCTTGGGCGCGCCGCTTCCCGGAGTCGCGGGTGAGGGTTTGCTGTCGAAGATCCGATCAATCCATTCACGCGCTTCGCCAAAACGTGGTGGCATGGATTCAGTGACGCTCTCCGCCGGTTGAGCGGCCGCACCTCGGAGCTCGAATTCAAGACGCCACTGTTCGTCCGACTGTTTCGACACGAGGAAAAGTTCCAGCGTGCCGATTTCCGTCAGAGTGGCCCGGAGCTGCACGGGCCAGGCATCGAATTTGCCGCCGCCGGATTTCTTCAACAGGGTGTGAATGGCAGGCAGCGAGCGCATGTCTTCGCTCACAGGAACGACTTCGCCCGCTTTTTCAACCCGGTCGGAGGAAGTGGAATACAGTGGAAACTGCACCGGCTTGCCAATGGTCAGCGAAAACACCCGGTCCATCAGCACGCTTTCTCCTTCCTCGCGTCCGCGCGGGATGACGCACAGCGCCATGGGTTTTTGGCTGCCGATCTTTTCCATTCCGATGAATAAAGCGTGGGCTGCGCCGCCGCTGATCCGACGGCCCATGCCACGCCGCACTAATCCGTAATAGGCAGCGCCGCGCGCGACCGCCAGTTCCAGCGAGCTATGCTCAAGCAACGCGATGGGCGGCTGTTCCGGCCACCAGCTTGAAACTACCTGCACGAGGCGTTCCGCGATTTGTCGCGAATTGAAAACGCCGCCGTTCAGCAGAATGGCATCCGGACGGGGCAGGGGAGGGCGGGAGCCCGAATCGGTTTCGGCCAATCCCAAGGCTGCGAAACCTGCTTCCGCATGCGTCTTCAAAAAGGCCGCCAAGTGCCGGGTGATGGCTGGATCCTGCGCATAAGGCAAACCCAGTTCCTGCAAAGCCACTCGGGCCGTTCGCTGCGGAGTGTCGGTGGGTGCGCAGGGCGGGAAAAATCCGTCGAGGACGAGTTGCACGGCTTCGGCGCGCGTAATGTGGGTGGATATAGAACCGCCAATCAACCGGCTTCCTTCCGAAACAATCGAGAGGTTGAATTGTTCGGCCGCGGCGTCGCTCAACAAGGTTTCCTTCGCTTGTCGCGCCGCCTGGAGCAATTGGTTCCATTGCGTGGCGCTGAGCTTGCGCGAGCCCAGCCGTTCTTCGGCGCGACGGCTGAGCGATGCATCCATGTTATCGCCTCCCAATATCAAATGTTCGCCCACGGCGATGCGGCGCATCAATGGACCTTCCGCGGATGCGCCGACTTGCACGAGGGTAAAATCGGAAGTGCCGCCGCCGACGTCCACCACCAACACCAGCCGCATGCCTGCGAGAGCTTCCGCGAGTTTCCGGCGATGCCGCGCGGTAAAGTCGTAAAAGGCCGCTTGAGGTTCTTCCACGAGCGTAAACTTTTCCAACCCAGCCTGCCGTGCAGCCGTTACGGTGAGGGACCGGGCGGCTTCATCAAAGGAGGCCGGAACAGTGATAACGACTTCCTGATTAGCGATCAGAGCTCCAGGATGCTCGTAATTCCAAGCCTGCACCATGTGGCGCAAGAGGAGTTCGGACGCTTTCACCGGGGATATTTTTGCAACATCCGGTGAAGCTCCCCAGGGCAAAATGGGAGCGGAGCGATCCACGCCTGGGTGACAAAGCCAGCTCTTGGCAGATGCGACAAATCTCCCGGGAACACGCGCCCCTTGCCACCGGGCAAACTCGCCTACAATTACTGGGCTTTGATTTGCATCCTCATCGCTGTCCCACGGAGTCCGAATGGCTTCGGGAGCCAGTTCTTGCTGGCCCGGGAGGTAGAGACAGGACGGAAGCAAAGGGCGGGGCGCTGTTTCACCGGGTCTTGCAAGCTGGGGAACCGGAAAATCGCGGACACAAGCATCCACTCCTTGCGCTAGGTCCACAAAAGCCATGGCACAATTGGAGGTGCCCAAATCGATACCGACGAGGTATTTCGCCTCACTCATGCGCTTAACATGCCACGAAAGGGGATTTTGAAGAAGCAAACAACCTGTAAGGCAATTGCAGTTCTTTACCTGTCCGAATCACTCTGAGGACGGGATATGTGGAAACCTCGAGCAGCGTGGCAGAATCGTACAATCTCAATAAAGGTGCTTTCAGGCTGCAAGCGATAAATAATCCTGTAAGAACGGTGAATCACTTCCGCAAATCGGGACGTGAAAACTCAGGCACAATTCGGCCAAGTTCGGGAAATTTGGACAGGATTTCTGCCCGGTCAACCAGGGTGTTTCCATGGCGAATGGCCGCTTCATGATTGTGGCGAGCTACGTATGAAACGATGTCGCGCAGGTCGCTTTGAGCAGAAGCAGAGATTATGACCGCCCGGCCCATTGCTTTACTTGCTCTCTCACTGCTTCGATCGGCACGCTTTTGCCCTGGTCCAGTTCCGTTAGCCCCTGTTCAACGGCTTGCCTGAATTCCAATTCATGAATCGCATCCGCCAATGTGGCTCCAGTCGGCAGTTTTTCCGCAACCTCAAGCAGGATTTCCTTCGTGCTCATAGCTAAGTGTTACCTTTTCTAGCTGCAATTTCCAGTCTGTTTAGTCTGGATGTGCTCCCTCGCAAAAAAGGCCTGCGGCTCGAAAGCCGCAGGCCTCCTGAAATTCTTAGGTTTACAGCCCGCCAGTCGCTATTTGCAGCAAGGCCGCTTCTTTTTCAGGACCTTTGATGAAGTCCAAGGCGCGCATGTAGTGGTCTTTTTGCGCGGCATCGGTATTCTTGTCCGTGATAATTTTCACGAGCAGATCCGGAGCTTTGTTGGAGCGGGAACGCCAGATAATGTCGCGTCCGGCCGGGGTGTTCCAATTGTTGCCCACTTGGGCGAGCCAGGCTTCGAAGAACTTGTTCTCCTGTTTGTCGGCGGCGATGCCGAGGGCTTCCAGGTACCAGCGATCTTTGCCATCGTGCTTCTGCGCGAGACCGGCCCAGATTTTGGGTGCTTCAGCGGATTCGTTATGATGCAGAGCAATCGCGCATTCGCGGCGCACTTGAGCGGAGGAATCGTTGGCGAGTTTCTTCACGTAACTGATAACATCCAGCTTCAACGCGCGAGCCATGCGCAGACCGGCCACACGGACGTCGTCGGACGAATCCTTCACAGCCTGGTCGACATATTTCCTATGTTTGCCTTCGATGCGTGCCAGGATTTGCAAGGCACGAGCGCGCATGCGGGGGTTGCTGTCTTTCGCCAGCTTGGAAAGGGCGGCTTCGGCTTCGGCTCCCATTTTGTGCAAGGCGGTCCACGCAAGATAGCGGGTGGAATGATTGGGCGATTGAAGCGCGGCCACGCAGCCCGCTGCTGTTTTGAGGTCCAGCTTTGGCACGGTGGTTTTATGCCCCGGAGGTGCCACACGGTAAACGCGGCCCGTCATGGTGGCCAGCTCGCGATCGGCCATATTGTGACCGCCTACGCCTGCGTCGTTCCAATCGGCGACGTAGAGCGAACCATCGGGACCGACGCAAACATCCGACGGACGAAACCAGCTATCGGGGCTGGTGACGACATTCTCGATAGTGGCTTTGTAACCGGCACCGCTCTTCTCCACCGGATATGCACGCACCACGCGGGGACCGGCATCGCAATGGATAACCTGGCCTTGAAATACCTCAGGGAGCAGGTTGCCTTCGTAAATGCAGATGCCCGTTGGTGAACCGTTGCCGGTTTGGAGCAAATTGGGGACAACTCCGGGATCCTGTTGATACCAGTGATAACTGGATTTCTCGCTTTCGGAGGCCCCTTTGGTTTGCGCCTTCTTCCAGCCCACGCCCCAGCTTGCGCCGGTCATTTCATCGGTGTAGCCGAAGTTTCCGTATTCCATGACGTAGTTGATGCGCACGCCGCGGTTGCCATCATCGTCATTGTCCGATTGCCACAACGTGCCGAATGAGTCGACGGCCACTTCGTAATTGTTGCGAAAGTTATGACCGAGGACTTCCACGTCGCTCCCATCCAGATTGCAGCGGAAGACCATTCCCTGGCGGTAAGGTTTGCCTTTGGCGGATACCTCAATGCCTTCCACGTCGCGCACAGGCACGGCCGCGGCCATGTCTTCCTTCGAAATCAGCCCGTGCAAAGGCACATCCTTGAGTCCCTCTGAAGGACGCTTGAGTTGGTTCCCGGCATTTCCGAAATTGAAATACAGCTTGCCATCCGGCCCGAAGACAAACGCATGGACTGCATGGTCATGATCAAAACCCGAGATGCCGGTGAACATCAGTTCGCGCTTGTCGGCTTTGCCGTCGCCATCCGTGTCCGTTAACACGAACACATTCGGGGCGCTGCTCACGATGACTTTATTTCCCAGCACGCAAATGCCCAGGGCGGAGTTGATGCTCATGTCCTGGTAAAAAGTCGTTTCTTTATCCGCGGCCCCGTCGCCATTGGTATCCTGCAGCACAACGATTCGATCCCCGTCCGGCCTGAGAATGCCCCATTTCTGAATGCTCGAGCGGTAATTCGCTCCCTCGGTGATCCAAACCCGGCCTTTTTCATCCACGTCCATGTCGCATGGATTGACCATCATGGGCTCGGAAGCAAAAAGCGTTGCTTCAAGCCCTTTGCCGGCGGTCAACTTCTTTACATCGGCGGCAGCCGCTTCGGGTCCTGCGGGATGGGTGGGACCTTGCGGCTTGGGTTTAGCTCCAGCAGGTGCATCGGCCGCCAGGCCAATGCCCGAAGTGCCTGCCAGCACAATGGAGAGCGTGAGAAATCGACGAATCGTTGAGGTGACTTTCATAATCATGGATACGGCGCAGTTTATTTCTTTTTGCCTTTGGGATCGAGATTTTCTTTAAACTCTTCCGGTGAAACGGTTGAGCTAACGCCTTGCGAAGGCACATCCGCTTTAGCCAGCCAGAGAAGCGCATTAAGCACTACTTTCCGCTGGTTTTCATTGCCCCAGTGCGCGTGGGTATGGCCTCCAGTGAAACCAAAACCGCGACCGCCATCCGGCCGTTCGTAAGCCCACATCATGGTTTCTTCCCGGCCGCCCGCCTTAATGATGTGCTCATAGGGTCCTTGCGGATAAACGTAAGGACCTTTGCGCACTTTGTCAGAAGGTGTGGCCACCAAAATGGGAGTGATGCCTTTCCGATCATCCCTGAAATGAAGGTTGAAATACCATTCATCCTGGTTGGTGAAGGGCTTCACGCCGCTCGTGATGGGATGGTCAGTGAACTTTTCGAATTTGGGCGACCACATGGGATTAACAGAAAATTGATGCTCATAAAAGCCGCCCACCCATTCCAGAAATTCCGGGCCGCCGTTTGTGCTTGGGATCTCCACGCCATAATGCATGAAACCGATCCCCACTCCTTTGCTCGCCAGTTCCGCCAAAACTTTCTTGTGATCGCCCTGGATGGCAGGGTGGCCAGCACCGCCGTCCGCATATATCACCACTGCATCAGCTCCGGCGAAGGCCTCCGCGGATTGCGGCCACCCGTTGGAGTAAACAATGGTGCTCACTCCCGGGGTGCCCTGGAGACATTTTTGCAATAAGAGGCACCCGGCCCGAAATTCATGCATTCCGGGCGGATGGCTTGGCCGGCCAGCAACAAGGACAATTCTCTTCTCCGCGGCTGCCATTGAGCAGGCAAACAATGCGGCAGTTAATAGGGACAAAAAGCATTTCATGATCGCAATGTCAGACCGTTGCTGGCGGTGAATTATTCGACATCGAATAGGGGAAAGCAGGCCATTGACGACGGCGAACTTCCAAGCTCATCATCCGGTCCATGAAAGCCGTTGGAGTGGCAGTTCACATATTTCTATTTCTGTTCGTTGCATGGGGTGGCGAGGATATGGAGCGTCTGGCCCCGGCGAACCTTCCCAAGCTTCAGGTGTTTTTTGAGCAATACCCAGCGCTTTTGAACTATTCAAATAATCCCGCCTGGACGCCCTTGCACCTGGCGGCTTTTAACGGAAACGCAAATCTTTGCCGGAAGCTTCTCGAAAAGGGCGCAAAATCGAATGCCAAAAGCACTTTTGGACTGACACCACTCCACGCGGCAGCGGTCGGTGGCAGTCTGGAGGCGGCCGGCATCCTGCTCACCTACAGCGCCGAAATCGACGCCAGGGACGAGGCAGCCAACACGCCCTTGCTCTGCGCGTGCCGCGGAGGCGACCTCCAAATGGTGCGATTCCTCGCGAAACAAAAAGCGGATCTCAATATGGCGAGCCAGGATGGAGCAACGCCGTTGATTGCTGCCATCCAAGCGAAAGCGCCAGCCATTGTTCAGTTTCTGCTCGAGCATGGGGCCGAAGCTTCCCTCAAAACTTCACGTGGAACGGCCTTGCATGTTGCCGCTGAAAAAGGAGATGCAGCCAGTATCCAAAGCCTGCTCACCGCAAAGGCGGACTTGGAGCGGCGCGATAACCAGGGCCTGACACCGCTGTTGAGGGCGGCGCTGAGCGGCAGAGCGCAAACTCTCCAATTTTTGTTGGCGCACGGCGCGAGCCTCTCCCCGCGCACCAAAACATTTTGTTCCGCCATGCATTTGGCGGCGCAAGGTGGGTCGGTCGAGGTGCTCGACCTATTATTAAAGCTTGGTGCTCGTGCGGACGTTCAAGATAAGGACAATGCAGTGCCTCTCCATTACGCCTGCGCGTTCGGCCGATTGGATGCAGCCACCTTCCTCCTTGAGCACGGCGCCCGCCCGGATGACGTTGCAGGCGGCCGATTTGGCACTCCGCTGCACTGTGTCGCATACGCTGGCGGAATTATTCCATCGATCGTGGGTTCCAGCACGAATAGTGGAACCATTCAACTCACCGTTGATCCCTCCGTATTTCCGAAAATTGCAGTGCTGTTGTTGGAGCACGGGGCGAAAGTCACCTCATCGGATGCCCAAAAACAAACCCCTCTCCACATCGCTGCTGGGTTTGGAAGTGATGCTCTGGTTGTTTTGTTCCTGGCTCGCTCCAGCGATGTCGATCAGCGGGATGGCCACGGTCAGACGGCCCTGCACACCGCTGCCAAAGGTGGTTCAACAAATATACTGGGGTTGCTACTCAATCATGGCGCCGAATTGGAAGCCCGCGACGCAAAGGGTCTCACCCCCTTGTGCGCCGCCGCGGAGCGTGGAAAGCTGGATGCTTTGAGGTTCCTTCTGTCCCAAGGCGCCAAAACAAATGTGAAAGACAATAATGGAGCCCTTCCGTTGCACTGGTCCTCCTTGAACGGGCATGTTGAGGCTGCAGCCGAACTGCTTAAATATCATCCCGATATTAATTCCCAGGATGCATTCGGTTATACTCCGCTTCATGCCGCGGTTAAAATGGGACGGGAAAAGGTTGTCCAGCTTCTGTTAAGCGAAAAGCCGGCGCTACACACGCAAAGTCAACAAGGGCTGAGTCCCTGGCAGGATGCAAACAAGGCGGGGTTTACACGCATCGCGGATCTGCTTCGGGCTGCGGAGCGTCAGGTAATGTTACGGTGACCCAACAGTTCCTGACGCTTAAGTAGCATTGAACCTGGAAAGGCTCAGTTCCCAGCGTGGATTTCACGCGGGGTGCGTCGAAATCCCGCGATTGAACCGGCGAAAGTGCTCGTATTTGCAAGGGTTTCACCGGATAACCTGTGTGGCATCACTGCTGCTAAAATATTTTTCAGCAAATGCTGTTGACACTGAAAAAACAAAATATTTACAGTGCGCGGCTGAAACCCAGATAGATTGAAGCAACACAATATGAGAAAAATTATGAAGATTAGGTCCAAGGCTTTCACTCTGATCGAGCTGTTAGTCGTTATCGCCATCATCGCCATTCTGGCGGGGCTGCTCCTGCCCGCGCTGGCCAAAGCCAAAGCCCGCGCCCAACGCATCAACTGCGTCAGCAATTTGAAGCAGCTTGGTTTGTCCTGCCGCATGTTTTCAAATGACCATAGCGACCAATTCGCCTGGAACTCGCTCGAAGGCAGTTCCCCTGGAACCGCTGGCGCCTGGCTTAGCAATTTTTGGGCGATGAGCAATGAACTTAGCTCACCCAAAGTCCTCGCCTGCCCGAGTGATGCAGGAAGAAGCAAGCAGAGTGACTGGGCCAATCTGAACACCAATAATACGAGCTATTTCATTGGCCTTGATGCCGATGAAGGCAAGCCCCAGAGCATCCTCTCCGGGGATTATAACGTCACGGGCGGCGGCGGTGGGCTTATCCCGACATGGGACCAGGCTACCCCGACAACTGCCAATATTGATGCTGGTTTCAGCAGTGCGGTTCATAAGGATGCTGGAAACATCGGGTTAGGAGATGGAAGTGCCCAGCAGGTGACCGGAAACGGCACGGGCAATGGTTTGAGGAAACAGGTAATCTCTGCCATCCAGGGCGGATCCGGGGCCAACGGCCATATGGTACGTCTGGCGATGCCTCAAAAGTAAAACATTTTTGCATTTGGAGGCATCCCTGCGGATGCCTCTTTTTTTTAACGATTGAAAGCGGCATTTGGGACCTGCATCGATTACACTTTAACTAACACCTTGCTTTTTTACTTATCATAAAATGAGCCTTGTGATAGTTTAGCAAATATTCAAAGTCACCATTGACGGCACCTTAAATTTTGCTTTTAATTACCAAATAGCACTTTATGAAAAAACACCCTAGTCCACGCGCGCGCCTTTTCTTAGCGTTTACCCTCATCGAACTGCTCGTCGTGATTGCCATCATTGCGATTTTGGCTGCTTTGCTTCTGCCAGCACTGGCCAAGGCCAAAGAAAGGGCTAATCGCATCAAATGCACCTCCAACCTCAAACAAATCGGGTTGGGTGTGCTTACCTGGGTTCATGACCACGAAGCGAACAACGTGCCATGGCGTATCAGCGTAGATGATGATGGCACAAAGACAGCAAGCCTTAAAGTAGCTTCCGCTTGGTATGAGTGGGCGTTCCTCTCAAACTACCTTGAAACACCTAAAATCCTTGTCTGTGCTAGTGACAAAGTCAAAAGCAAGAATGTGGCAGATAATTGGGGCGGAGGTGTGGATGGTGGGCTAAGGAATGCCGCTTATCGCGATAACGCAGTATCTTACATAGTTAATTTTGATTGCGGCGCTAACCAGGGTTTCGAACAAGCCTCACTTGAAACGGTTACGATGGATCGAAACATTAAAACAGATGGTCCAAACCCAGGCACTTGTTCGGCTAATGTGAACAGTACTTATCTCATTTGGGGACAAAACACTCCAAGTGTGGTTGCATGGACGAATGGGATT
>JAQGOV010000397.1 GCA_028293425.1 Verrucomicrobiales bacterium | reverse complement strand
CGAAACCGTTTCGACCGGCTCCTCGGACTTCACCGGGCTCATCTGCAATTTGCCCACCAGTCCCAGTTTATCCTGGTCCCAAGCCGGGATTTTGCGGGCCTTGGCTTTTAATTCCAAAGGAACAGTTTCCGGTTTCCAGGGGTTGTCCGGCAGAGGGCCCGGTTTACGAACCATTTCGAAATTCCGTGCCGGGATTTTCGATGTCAGTTCCAGGCCGTAGTTCCAGGGGGTAGTTGGATACACTTCCCATTCGGGCCAATTCTCGTTCTTTCCATAGCGAGTCCATTTCTCGCCAATCTTTAGAGCAAACGTCAGCGGACCATAATCCACGGAAACAGCATTCTTGTTCTTCGCCCATGTGCGCATTGTTAGGCGCATCGGGAGTTGCAGCGTGAGGACATCGCCGTTCTTCCAGGTTCGGTCTACCACTGCATACGAGGCCGGGTTCGCCTTCATCTTTACCGGTTTCCCGTTCACCTTCGCGGCGGCTCCTTCACACCAGCGCGGGATGCGAAACTGCAGGGGGAAAGCGACTGGCCTATCCGCTGAAATCTTGAATGTGATCGTGTCACCAAATGGGTAGTCGGTTTCTTCTGAAATAGAAACCTTTGAACCCAAGCCAACCCGTGCAGTCACTTCGCTGGGTGCATAGAGCGACGCACAGAGACCACCTTCGGGTGTCGCCAACCACAGTTCTTCCGCAAAGTAAGGCCAGCCGTGCGCGACGTTATGTTGGCAGCAGCGGTAACTCTCAAAAGGACTGTAGGAAAGCATCGTGCCGCCATTTTCAATTCCGGGCGCCTTATTGTTGCGGTCCAGTTGCACGGAGTTCGCACAGGTGAGGTAATGCAGGCCTTTCCAATCTGGTGTGAGCGCTGCCGGAAAAGAATTAAACGCCAATTCCTCGCAACGATCGCTCCAGGCCGGGTCACCGGAAATTTTTGTGAGCATTTCGAAGCTGTGCATGAATTCCACAATGCCGCAGGTCTCGAAGCCCTGGCGGGGGTCGGTGTAGCCTGGCCGGCAGTTTTCATCGCCTGCAAATCCACCCCCAGGGAATTGGCCATAAAGGTCCATCACCTTTTCGTAGTTCCTCTCAGCGGCATTCAGCAGCCGCTTATCTCCCGCTTGGGTGTAAAAAACAGCCGGCGCACGGAACCCTTGCGAGATATTCACGTTGTGCCAGTTGATCACATCATTCCTCCACTCGGCCATGTTCTCGTGAATCTTTTTCGCCAAATCGAGGAGAAACGCTTCGCCCGTTCGGTTGTAAAGCCAGTGCACTGACTCAATGTTGTCGCCCCAACGAATTTTCGGCCAATAGCCGTTCCCAAACGTTTGAGGCGGCTGCGAGTTCAGCCACCAAAAGTATTTTGTCATGAACGGCAGCACCCGGCTATCTCCGCTGTATTCGTAAAATGACTGAAGCACGTTCAGCATCACCATGTGCGGCCACAAATCTGGCTTTCCTTCCAAACTGGTTTTGTTGGCGCGCGGACCGAAATAGCCGTCCGCCTCCTGGCTCGATAGCATTCCATCGATCCACTTTCGGGCCTCTCCAATCACCTTTTCCTCCTTCAGCACGTAGCCAAGGTCCCCGTAACCCTTCAACCAATAGGGCAATTCTTCCCAGCCACTGTGGCCTTCCCCCTTCGGTGACGCCCAGGCATTCCCCTCAAACTTGCACCATTTCGAAATCTCCGGGAGACGCCCCGTCATGCCGTTTGCTTCCAATTCCAATTGATGCCGCAGCCAGCCTTTTGGCCGAATGCTCCCAATAGGGAGCTTCATAAAAGGGCTCGGCACCAGCGGTTCACGGTTGCTCACATAGAGGGTTGCGTTGTTGCGCGCTGCTTGTGCTCCGGACGTGGGTGTTGCGGCTTGAGCGGAGGCTGGTGTCGCTGCCTGTTCCTGCACATACATCTTCTTGTTCGCCGCAGTAATCGCTCTTTTATCCATCTTCACCATGGCCCGGTCGTAGGTCATGAGACCGTTTACTTCAATTTCCACATCGGTGGTTTGAGTATAGACAGCAGCTGCCAACCCGGGGTCTCCCGTCAGAGGATGCATCTTGTTAATCAACGCGATATAGGCAGCCGTGAGCGACTCGGAATTGGTGTAGCTCCGATAACCCCAGTTCTTCTCATCCTGCCAGGTGTGCCCGCGAACCGGCAACCCGAGTCCACCATACTCTCCCAGCACACCAGCGCGGCCCGCTTCAATTTTGGGTGCGCCTGGTCCAGGGTAAACGTGAATGTCGTTCACATCACCTACTCCGCGGTCCGCCCATCCGCTGGTGTTGTCCACCAACCGCGACGGATCATAGTTCTTCACCCATTTTGTCACCCGCTCGGTATCGAACTGCCCCCACCCTTCGTTAAAAGGCACCCACATCACAATCGAAGGATGGTTAAATCGACCATCAATCAACGCCTTCAGCTCCGTTTGATACTCATTGGCGGAAGCCTCGGTGCGTTTGATGTCGGGGTCGTGCGGACTAATATACTTGTCGCCGCTGGGCATATCCTGCCAGACCAGCAGGCCCAATTTATCGCACCAATAATACCAGCGCTCGGGCTCCACCTTCACATGCTTGCGCGCCATGTTGAAGCCAAGCTCCTTCGTCATCTTAATATCATATTTGAGGGCTTCATCCGTCGGCGCGGTGTAAAGACCGTCCGGCCACCATCCCTGGTCCAGCGGACCGAACTGAAACATCGGTTTGTTATTCAGAAAAAGCCGCAACGTTCCTTTATCGTCTTTGCCCAGGGCAATTTTACGCATACCAAAATACGATTTGGCTTCATCGACGACTTTTCCATTCTCCCGGACCGTTAGTTTTAAATTGTAGAGATGTGGAGAATCCGGAGACCAGAGTTTCGCCCCAGGAACAGAAAGCTTCAACTTCTCACCCCCTTGGCCACTGGCCTTCGCCACTTGTCGGCGGCCATCTAGAGCGGCCGCTTCCACAATGGCGCCCTGGGCATTCCCGCGCAATTGCACGGTCAGATCCAGCACACCCGCGTCAATATCCGGCACCGCGTGAGTGGAAACGATGCTCGTGGATGCCACCGGTTCCAGCCACGGTGTTTGCCAAATGCCGGTCACGGAGGTGTACCAAATGCTGTTGGGTTTTCGAACCTGCTTGCCGCGTGGCTGGGTGCCCGTATCCGTTGGATCCCAAACCGCGACCACCAACTCCTGGTCACCTTCCGGCTTCAAAGCGGCGGTCACATCGAAGCTGAAACCATCGTAGCCACCGCGATGTATGCCCACTTCCTTGCCATTGACCAAAACCGTTGCCTCCCAGTCTACCGCACCGAAATGCAACACGATTTGCTTTCCCGACCATTTTTTCGGAACCGTAAACGTTCGACGATACCACAGGCGGTTCTTTTCCCCCACTGGCTTCAGCACCCCGGAGAGCGCCGATTCAATCGGAAAAGGCACCAGAATTTGGCCAGCAAATTGATCGGGCCGATTGGATTCCTTGGGCGCGAGGGCATAATCCCAAAGTCCGTTCAGGTTTTGCCACTCGTCTCGCTCCAATGTTGGCCGGGGATATTCTGGAAGTGCATTTTTGGGCGATACATCCTTGGCCCATCGTGTCATGAGGCGTCCCTTTGCAGGCTGCCACGCCGCAAATGCTTCCGTTTGCTGCAGAAAGACCATGCTTGCGAGACAACTCGCCTTGGCCAAGGTAGTGACCTGACGGAGCTTGGATGCTGGATTCATTGCCCCAATGCTACAAAGCCCATCGACCCGGAAGCAATTCGGGAATAGCCGGATTCCAGACTTTTCTTGGCCTTTTAAAGCGGGCGGGTTCTCGGGATTAAAAAGAAGGATTGCCCGTGATTTTACAAAACCAACTTGTAACCCACCCCATGAACTGTCACCAAATGCTTCGGTTCCTCGGCAGGGTCGCCCAGTTTTTTACGCAATTGCACGATCACTTGATCCAGGGTGCGCGTGGTGCCAAAATAATTGTACCCCCAAACCTCGCTGAGCAGCCGATCCCTGGATAATACTTCCGCTGGGTGTGCGTAAAAAAACTGCACCAACTTCAATTCTCTTGCGGTTAACCCTTCGACTACTTTCCCCCTGCGCAACTCAAAGGTCTTAGGGTCAATGCTGGCGTTGCCGATGTGGAAGAGGTCATCCGGAGTGCCCTCGCCGCCTTTCTTTTGCACCCGGCGCAGGAGGACGTGAACCCGGGCCACCAACTCCCGCACGCCAAATGGTTTGGTGACATAATCATCCGCCCCCAATTCCAACCCGACAACCTTGTCCATCTCTTGTCCTTTGGCTGTAAGCATCAGCACCGGGACGTTGATATTTTTCGCGCGTAGGTCCTTGCAAACGTCATAACCGTTGAGCCCCGGAAGCATAATGTCGAGAATCACGAGTGCAGGTTGCTGTTTTTGCACTGCCTGAACCGCCGTGTCTCCCCGGTTGCACACGTAAACCTCATACCCCTCGCTTTTCAAAATTTCCTCCAGACCGAGGAGGATATGCGGGTCGTCTTCCACGATGAGAATTTTCGTTTTCATGCCTCGAGATCCTCCGCGAGCGGCAGGCGCAAGGTAAAGCAACTTCCTCCTCCTGTCCGTGGTTCATACGTAACCTCACCGCTATGCGCCCGGGCGATTTGCCGGGCAAGAGTCAATCCCAGCCCGGATCCTTGGATACCGCTAGCCAGGGAATCGTGCGCACGGTAAAATTGCTCGAAAATCTTCTCCGCACTGCCGGAAGGCACCCCCAGGCCTCGATCAGACACCGTGATTTCAACTTGGTTACCCCGAGCCTTCAGTTCGACCCGGACATCTTTTATCTCACCGGAATATTTTTCCGCGTTGGAGAGCAAATTCACGAGCACCTGCGCGATAGCATCCCCATCGACGTGCACCGGGACCGCTGTATCCGGCACCAGGATCTCTACCTTAAACCCCGCAGCCTCCAGTTGAGGACGAAAAGTCTCCACTGTCCCCCGTGTGAGTGCGACAGCGTCACAGGGTTCAAACTGATATTTTTTTTCACCGCGCTCGAGCCGTGCAAAATCGAGCACGTTGTTAATCAATCGCGTGAGCCTGGCCGTCTCTGTGTTGATGATCTGGAGATAATGCCGCCGCTTACCTTCCTCCTGCACCCGGCCCTCCGCCAGGATCTCAGAAAACATTCGGATCGAAGTGAGCGGGGTTTTAAGTTCGTGGGAGACGTTGCTGACAAAGTCCGTCTTTTGTCGCGCCAGCAGCAGTTGCCGTTTTAAATCCATTCCAATCAGCCAGCTTCCGACACTGATGGCAGCCACCAATAGAGCAATGAGCAGACCGAAAGTGAGCCGAACGGATTGCGCAATCTGCCCGGGCCGTGCCGGGTTAAGGAGAT